>JBEAOQ010000001.1:0-6702 GCA_041164845.1 Pseudomonadota bacterium
GCACATCCAATGCCGCCAATTTCGCCACAATCAGCGCCGCCAATTCGCCGCGTTGGCGCAGCAAAATCATCACATCGCCCGCCGTAGCCCGGCGCACCCCGCCCTTTACCAACGGGAACCCACTCTCAATCCAGTGCTTAACTTGACGGGCAATCGCCTCGGCCAGATCGCGCTGGGGTTTGGGCAGCCATGCTTGTTGGCCCTCCCCATTCTCGCTCTCATCGGCGTCATCGCCCTCCCCTGCCTCCTCCTCAATTTTACCACCCATCGGTTGCCACAGCGCGACATAGCCGGGGCGCTGCTCGCCCAAATGCCCATCGGGCGCTGCATCCAAACCAAACTCGGCAAAGCCAATCCGCGCAATCGCCGTATCGACAAATTCCAACACCGGCGCAGCGGTGCGATAGCTTTGCCCCAGCCCCAGATCGCGCAAAGGACGGGCATCGGGCGCATCATGCAATTTGGCGGCAGCATCGGCAGCGCCCTGCATTTTATCGCGGAAATAGGCCTTGGCCTGCGCAAAATTTTCGGGGCTGGTGCCCTGAAATCCAAAAATCGCCTGTTTGTAATCGCCGACCACGAACAGGGTGCGCCGGACATCCCCCCGCGCCCCAGCGCCGCTGAAAAAATCATCGCTCAACGCTTTGATAATTTGCCATTGCGCTTGGTTGGTGTCTTGGGCTTCATCGACCAAAATATGATCGAATTGCCGGTCTAGCTTGTAGCGAATCCAACCGGCCATCGCGCTGTTTTCCAGCAAATCTGCGGCGCGGCGGATTTGATCGTCAAAATCAATCAACCCTTCGCGGGCCTTGGCCTCATCCCACGCAAGCGCGAATTTGCGCCCCACTTCCAACGCCGGAGCCAACCATTTGGCCAAATTAAGCAGGCTGCGGGCATTGCGCAGTGGGATCAAACAATCACGCACCCGCATAATATAGCCGGTATATTCGGGATCAAATTTCTGGATATTGGCCAATTGCTTGGGTGTTTCGCCATCGGCATTAAACAAATCCTTGGTCAATGCATCCAGCAATTCCAACCGTTTATCATTACCATGTGCCAGCCATATGGCGATCGCCTCGGCCCCCGCAATGCCGGTTTTGGTGTTCCACGCCAGCAAAATCTGCTGGCATATCCGCAAACTTGCCACATCAAACGCCGCATCATCACACATTTGCGCACACCACGCCGCATCAGCATCCTGCGGCAATCCCAACAATCCCCGCACCCGCGCAGCAAACGGCGGCACCCATGACCCGGTGCCAAACCACGCATCGCGGGCATCGGCGCATTGCATCAAAAATTGCTGCGCCTTATCCGGCCCCATCCGCATCGACATCGCGCTGATCGTGTCCAACAGCCGCGCATCGCCCTGCGTTTGCGCATCGGTCAACATCTGGGCCAAAACCTGCCGCGCCAGCAATTTGCGTTCGCGGTCTTCCATGGGCCGCGTGCCGGGAACCAGCGCCGCCTCTTCGGGAAAAGCCGCCAGCAACCATTGGGCAAAGGCGTGGATCGTATCAATCCGCAGACCGCCACCCGGACAATCAAGCACCTGCGCAAACAAAGTGCGGGCATGGGCAATGGCGGCGGATGAGCAATCCGCACCAATCGCCGCCAAATCACTGAACAGCTGGGTTTCCTCCAGCCGCACCCAGCGCGCCAATGTGGCGTTGATCCGCCCCGCCATTTCCGCCGCTCCGGCCTTGGTAAAGGTCAGGCATAATATCTGATCGGGCCGCACCCCGGCCAGCAACAGGCGTAATACCCGCGCACTTAACACCTGTGTTTTGCCGGTTCCCGCCGATGCCGACAGCCAGACGCTTTCTTCGGGATCGGCGGCGCGTGCCTGATTATCGGACAGCGGATAGAGCCGATCATCGGCTTTGATAAAGGCGCTCATGGCTGTGTCATCGCGGTTTCGCGGTCCAGCGCGCCCAGCCATTCATCCAGCCGCATCAGCTGGTCATAATCATTATAGCCGCCAATATCGGGATTTAACCGTGCGGTAAAAGCCTCCTGACCATTGATCCAACGGGCCAAAGCGTCATCAAGGAAACGCTTGGCTGTGGGCAGGAAATCCTCGCGCAGAATACCCTTATCCGGGTTTTTGCGAATGGGTTCGCTGACAAAACCAAAAGCATCATCCTTCTTGGCCAGCGACCAATATTCAAATTTCTCCGGCGCACCCGCAATATCGGCAAAGCCCCCCGCTTGCGCGATCAGGCCCAATGTCCCCAATTGCAGCGTATAACCCGCCTGAACCATTTTGGCTGATGGCGGCTTGCCGGTTTTGTAATCGACAATCGCCAATTTGCCATCGGGCAAAGCGTCAATCCGATCGACCCGCCCGTGAATTTTGATGCCATCGACCCACATCGAACCATCGCGCTCGCTATCCAACACACGGCGGCCTTCGTCACGGGTCTGCGTGGTCACTTGCCGCGCAATCCATTCCAGCGCCGCCATCAGCCGTGGCCGCCACAAAGCGCGCATCAGGGCATGGGCGCTCATCTTATCCAGCTCTTCCTCGGCAATCGCTTGCAGCATCGCGGGCGCGGCCCCCGCTTTGTGCCAGCGGTCAAGAATAAGATGGGCGGCGCTGCCCTGCATCGCGGCGGTGGGGGTGGCATCCAGCGCATCGGGGCGCGACAGTTTAAGAATATGCGAGGCGTAAAATTGATAAGGATCGCTGCGCAAACGGTCCAATGCCGTGGCCGAAATATCCACCTTGCGCTGTGCCGCAGATGGCATCGGCTGTGGGCGCGGATGGGCGGGCACGGCATGGCCGATGTCGATTTGCCGCGCATAGATTGGGGTTAAGGGCTGGATATGTTTGCCCGCTTGATCGCCGCCCAGCATCGCCGCGATCCGCAGGACAAAGCGCGATGGGCGCGCTGGCCCCGCTTCATCGCGTTTTGCCCAGCTCAGCACCACCTCGGGCGCGCCCAAAGCCCCGGCCAGATCATGCGCTGACAGGCCAATGCGAAAATCAGCCCCCGCCACCCCCAAATGCCGCAGCACAGCGGGGGGCAACAGCGGGTCTGGCGCGGGGGCGGCGGGCCAGCTGCCCTCGGTCAAGCCGCCGCAAATGGTCAGATCGGCGCGGCTCATTCGCGCCTCTAACAGCCCATAAATCGCCACACGCGGATGGCCACCCCATGGCGGGCGCACCGCGATCAAATCCATTTCCTGCCGCAAAAAACTGGGCATATCGCTGGCGGCCAAACGCGTGCCAAGCGGCACGGCTTGGGCAGATAAATCGGCGATAAAACTGCTTAAAGCCCGCCCATCAGCCCCTGCCCACAGCCGATCTTCGCCGCATAACGCACTGGCGGCACTGGCCAAAGCGGTCAGCAAATCTGCCAAAACCGGCTCCTCGACCGTTGCATTCAGCGCCAGCACCGGAGCCAAAATCGTCGCCACGGCATCCCACCATGCGACCAACGCAGGGCGGGCGTGTTTTTCAGCGCGGGCGGATAAAAGCGCGCTAATTGGTTCCAGCCCCGCCGCCGGACGCGGGCCACGCAAGGCCAAATCCAATTGGCGGGCATGATCCAGCCAGTCAGCGCGTGTCTCTCCCGCCCCCACCAAAGGATGCGACAGTAGCGCCACCAATGGCACCGGCGCGGCCTGTTCGGCCATAATTTCGGCCAATAACAGCATCACCCGTCCCGCCGCTGTCTGGCTTAAGGGTCGGCCCGCCGTATCATCAGCGGCAATATCCCACCGCTGCAAATGCGCCACCACCCGCGTCGCCAATGGGCGATTGGGGGTAATCAGCGCCACCCGCTTTTCACTCTGTTCCAAAGCCTCGCGGATCAGAATCGCGATGGCTTGCGCCTCATGCCCGGGATTGTCGCATTCCATCAACCGCACACCCGCCAATTTGCGCTGATCGCCCGACAAGCTGGCCCAAGTCGCGCTGGCAGCGGGGGGCAAAAACAGATTGGAAATGGCTTTGCTGCGCGCCGGAGCCGCCGCCGACATGCCCGCCCGATGCCATGGCCGCACTTCGTCACGGGCAATGGCCATGCGATTTAACAGCAATTTCAGATGATATTGCGGATGGGTCAGCGCATCATCGCGGCCAAATGGCGGATCATCGGGATTTTCGCCAACCCCCGCACGGCCCAGTTGCGCCCAAACCTCATCCGCCAAATTCAGGTCCAAATCGGGCAGGATCACCGCGCCATTTGGCAGATGGGCCACCACCTGGCACAGCCGCGCCAAGGCTGGAGATGCGCTGGTGATACCCGCCGCGACAATCGGAAAAGCAGGCGGATCAGCCTTCCACTGCTGCGCCGCATGGTCAAACAGCCGATTGCGGCGGGTCGGCGCATCGACCTCATCGCGCGCAGCCAAATCCATCTGCCATGCGGCGCAAATCCGCAAAAATAGCCGCGTGCTGTCCTGCCAATGGGCGGCGCTGTCGCCAATCAAACCCAGAATATCTTCCGACATCAGGCTTAGCGGATCAATTTCCTCGGCCCGCAGCCGGTCGATAGTTTGGCCAATCAGCCGCGCTTGACGCAGACGGGCCGCCCCGCTGGCAAAGCGCATATCACCCAAATCGGTCAAATGCTGGGCCAGCCGCAACCAGCGATAGGTCGGGTCAGCGGCGGGTGGAATATCGCTGGCTGTCCCCAAGGGATCCAGCAGCGGGCCAAGTGTCTCGTCCAAATCCAAATCGCCCACCACCGCCATGCGCGGCAGCAACAGGCCATTTGTGCCATCGGATGCGCGGACAAAAGCCTCGGTTATGGTGCGCACCACCCGCCGATTGGGCAGCAACAAGGTCAGCCGCGCCAGCCCCAGATGTGGATCGGCATATCGCGGAATCAGCCCCGCCACCAAGGCATCGGCAAAACCGCGATGCGCCGCGATCGAATATATCTGCGGGCCGGGACGTGAAACCACCACTAAGCCCCTGTCTTTGCGAGCGTAGCGAAGCAATCCATCACCTGAACTAGATTGCTTCGTTGCTCTCGCAAAGACGGATAATGGGATCTATTCACGATTCAAAAAAGCCTCGGTCGGCCCGATTGACGCTGGCGTGCCGACTTCGAACCATTCGCCAGTATGCTGAATACCATAGAGCCGCCCCTCCTCCATCGCCCGAGTCCATAGGACATTGGTGGAAAATGGCCCAGCAGGTGCCTCGCGCAATAATCGGTGGGAAACCAGCTGGATTCCGGTATAGACAAAAGGCGCGATCCGGCCAGATTTGCGGCGGTTTATCCGGCCCAGCGGATCGAGATAAAAATCCCCCTTGCCGACATAATTATGCGCCTTTTTATGGCTCACCACCAGCAATAGCGCGTCCATAGTGTCGGGATTCCACGCCGCCGATAATTCTTGAAAACAATTTTTTGGTCCATCCAGCCAGATAGTATCGCTGTTCAGACAAAAAAACGGATCGGGCAAATGGTTTGCCGCCTGCACCATGCCGCCGCCGGTTTCCAACAGCTGGGCGCGCTCATCAGAGATGGTAATTTTGGTCGCGGCGCGCTTGGCCAAATGGGCTTCCAAGGCATCGGGCATATAATGCACATTGACCACGATGCGCGAAACTCCCGCATCCGCCAGCCGATCCAGCGAATAATCAATCAACGGCTTACCCGCGACCTGCACCAAAGGCTTGGGCCGGGTGGCGGTCAGCGGGCGCATCCGCTTGCCCAGACCTGCGGCCATCAGCATGGCGGTATCGCTGGCTAAAGGCGTGGTATCGCTGACCAGAATACTCATACGCTGATGCTACCCCCGCCAGCTTCACGCAAAGCATCGGGAATATTACCGGCAAACCACTGCGCCACTGGGGCCAGCGCCGGATGGCACAGATCACGCTCCAAATGCGCCCAAACACGCGGGATCATCTCCAGATAGCGCGGTTTGTCATCGCGTTTGGCCAGCCGGACAAATATGCCGATGATCTTGGCATTGCGCTGCGCCCCCAGCACCGCATAATCGGCCAGAAATTGTTCGGCATTAACCCCCGTCGCGGTAACATAGCGATCAAACATCGCCCCTTCCAGCTCCGCCGACACATCGCGCCGCGCATCTTGCAGCAGCGACACCAGATCATAGGCACGGTGCCCCGCCAGCGCATCCTGAAAATCGAGCAAGCCCTGTTTATCCAGCGATTCCAGCAGCATCAAATTTTCCGCATGATAATCGCGCAGCACCGCCACCGCTGGCCTTTGCCGCGCCAGCACCGGCTGCATCACCTGCGCCCAAGCCGCCGCATAGCCATCCCCATCGACATAAAGATTTTGCGCGGGGCAATACCAATCGACCAGCAATTTCGCCTCACGCTGATAGACCGACAGGGTGTAATCGAGAAATGGCCCCGCCGGCAAGCGGTGCAGCGCCACCAGCGTATCGACCGCGCCGGCGTAAATCTGCGCTTCATCGCCGGGCCATTCATCCAGATAATCGCGCATCCGCGCCGTGCCGAAATCTTCGAGCAAGACCAGCCCGCGCGTTTCATTTTCGCCATAAATGTGCGGCGCGCGCATGCCGTTGGCATCGAGCCATTTGGCGGCGCGCAGGAACGGACCGGGGTCCTCATGCGGCGGCGGCGCGTCCATCAGCATCGCGGTCTTCTCACCGTGCCGGATCCGGAAATAGCGGCGGAACGAGGCGTCACCGGCCAGCGGCTCAATCGCTGCATCACCCCATCCGGCACTGGCAAGAAAG
>JBEAOQ010000002.1:0-2971 GCA_041164845.1 Pseudomonadota bacterium
CCCAAAGCCCGTTTGGCCCAAATCCGCAGGCTCACCACCAAAGCCTTGGCCGGCGACCCCACCGGCGATCCTTCGTTTGATGCCTTGGCGATTGTTGCTGCTGAATGTGGGATAAATGCCGTGCATACCCATGACATTATCGCTGGTTTTGCGCTGGACAGCATCGGCTGGGCACCCAAAAATGAGCTGGAAATGCTTGGCTATTGCTATCATGTCGCCGGGGCGGTCGGGGTGGTGATGGCTTTGGTGATGGGGGTGTCTGCCGATGATAATGACACGCTAGACCGCGCCTGTGATCTGGGCATCGCCTTTCAACTGGGCAATATAGCCCGCGATATTGCCGAAGATTGCGCCATTTCCCGCTGCTATCTGCCACAAGACTGGCTGACGCAAGCGGGTATTGCCCCCGCCGACATCATGGCCCCGCACCACCGCCCCGCCCTGATGCGAATGGCGGCAAGGCTGGCCCAAATCGCTGAAACTTACGAAAATTCCGCCCGCATCGGCGCAGCCAAACTGCCGTTCCGCAGCCGCTGGGCGGTGTTATCTGCGGCTGGCATTTATGGCGCGATCAGCCGCAAAGTGGTGCGCGCCGGATCAACCGCGTGGGATCAGCGCATTTCCACTGGAAAACTGGCCAAACTGGGTCATGTGTTGCGCGCCCTAGGCCAATCCGCCTTGCCGCCTACAATCCGCGACGCAACCGTCGCTCACCCCCGCGCCGAGCTGGCCCGCGCTACACTTGCGGCATTTACGGCATAATCCGCAGCCCACCCGGCGGGATCAATCGCCGAAACAACCGCCCTTTCTCGCTATACAGCACCAAAATCAATGACCCCACCCCTGCGCCCAACAATGCAACAGCCAAAGGCCGCGCCGTGCCATCATAGGCATTGCCGATCAACGCCCCCAACACCGACGCCATCACCATCCGGATAAAAGCCTGAACCGAAGCCGCCGCCCCTGCCGTTTGGGCAAAGGGTTGCAGAGAAATCGACCCGAAATTCGCGCCAATAAACCCCATCAAACACATATTCAATGTCATCACCGGGACAAATTGCCACAGGGTTTCCCCGTCGCGACTGGCCAGCCATAATTGCAGCGCGCTGACGCAAATATAGGCCAGAACCGCGCTATGCGACACCCGCCTTGCGCCAAACCGCTCAACAATCCGCGAATTGATAAAATTGGTCGCCGCCATACACAGCGCCATGCCGCCAAAAATCAGCGGAAATAGCGCGCCCGCGCCAAAATGTTCGCCCATCAATTGCTGGGTGCTGTTGATATAGCCGAACATCGCCCCCTGCGTCAGCCCCATGCCAATGACATAGCCCAAGGCCGAGCGGTTGGTGGTCACCGCGCCCATCGTGCGGGCTATGTCCGTGGGGCTGATCCGCTGGCGATAGGCGCTGTCCATAGTTTCAGGCAGCCGCAGATAGACCCAGCCATACACCGCCAGCCCCAAAATCGCCATGGCCCCAAAAATCCAGCGCCAATTGGCCAGCAATAATACCGCTTGTCCCATGCTGGGGGCCAACATCGGCACCACCATAAACACCAGCGACACGGTGGATTGCATCCGCGCCATCGCATCGCCTTCCATCCGGTCGCGGATAATCGCAGCCGGCAAAACCGCCAATCCCGCCGAACACAGTCCCAAAATCGCCCGGCTGAGCAGCAACATCGTAAAACTGGTGGCAAAAGCACCAGCCAAGGTAAACACCACATATCCGGCCAAACACACCAGCATCACCGGACGGCGGCCATAAATATCTGCCAATGTCCCGGGCACCAAAGCCCCCAATCCGGCAAAAATCAAAAATATCCCCACCACCAATTGCCGTTGATTGTCGCTGGTCACACCCAATTCTTGCGAAATGATTCCCAGTGCGGGCAGCATCGCATCAATCGCCAAGGCCTGAAGCGCCTGTGCCATTGCCATCATTACAATAAATTCACGGATTCCCATGTGGCCAAAGCCGGGTGTTTCGCTGTCCATCCGTTCCCCTAAACGCAAACCCCATCGGATAGCCAGCTTTGAATTTGCGATTCCAGCCCGATCAACATCCTATAGGCACATGCGCAGGCCATGAGTCATCCCACCACATGATTATCGCATATGGCCGATATGAAAAAAGAAGGGGTTCGCGCCGAGGCGCAGAGGCACAGAGAGAGCGGTCTGTTGGGGGGTGGTAGAATTTATATCAAAGAGCGTTTCACTTTTTCCACGTAAGCCGCAAACTCTCTGCGTCTCTGCGCCTCTGCGCGATCAAAATTTCTGCATAGGCCGCATGGACATGATTAAGAGATTGCCCTGATTTTGTGGGGAGGCATTTGTGGGGGCATTATAGTGTGCAACATTGCACTACCCCCCTGCAAAAACTGCAATCGGCTGACGCGCCGCCGCCAGCAACCGCGCCACCGGCAGATCATTTTCGCCCGCAACCGCCGCCGCAAAAATCCGCTGCTTGACCGCACCGCGCATCACAAACATCAATGCGTCACAATCCAATAAGGCCGGTATCGTCAGCGACAGCCGGTCAAACGGAGCCTCGACCGGCAAAGGATCGGGGGTCAGGCGGCGCATGGGCATGGGGTCGTCCACCTGCGGGTTACTATTGGGAAACAAGGATGCAATATGCCCGTCTTCGCCCATCCCCAGCCACACCAGCGCAAAATGCGGCGGCACCGCATCCCGCGCCAGCGGCCTAATCCGCGCCCCCAAAGGCTCTAACACCGCGCGCATCCGCCCGACATTGCTGGCGCTATGGCTTTCATCGACGATCCGGTCATCACCCGGCCACACCACAATCCGCGCCCAATCAAGCGGAAATCGCGCCAATTCCGCCAATATCGGAAATGGCGTGGAACCGCCGGGCAGACATATGGCTATGTCACCCTTCACCCGCGCCAAACCCTTGGTCAAAACATCCGCCAGCCATGCGGCTATCTGCGCGTCAGTTGCGCCCGT
>JBEAOQ010000003.1:0-6538 GCA_041164845.1 Pseudomonadota bacterium
GTGCCGTCATCAACTTCGAGCAAATAGCGCGCATCAAACACGGCGGTGTCGTCATCGCGGAAATGGGCATAGTCGCCGCCGGAATTGGCCACAGCTTTGCCCCTGATCCGTGGCCCCTCAAAATGACCGCCGTCAACCAAAACCGCCGAACGAAAGCCGCCATTATGGACATTGGGCACCGCGTAAACCCGGGTGAATTGCAAACGGCATTCAAAGGCGAATTCGAGATGTGGCTTGGCGAGGGTCGAATACATCGCATTCTCCAATTGGGTTTCGGCACCGTCAATCCTTGGTAAAATAGGCGATACCGCGAAATTCTATGCTGCGGCGTTCCGTGGCATCGGGACGGCTGGTATCATGAAACGCGGTATGCGGCGCACGCCATGCACGACTGTGGTCGCTATCGTGGAATTTGATAAAGATCACTTCATCATCGCTCATATCGGGAAAATACCACCAGCGATGATCGGGCGAATGATGAAAAATGGTCGCAGCCACCATATCCTCTTCGCCGGGAACATCGGCAAACATCGCATCGCCTACGGGCAATTCATCGACATCCACCTTGGTGTTATGCGTGCCCTCATCATCGCGCACCGAGCCGCCTTCGCACAGCGCCAGCGGCATATTTTGGGGTGGTGGGGTGAGGGCGCGCCACAAGGAAAAACAAATGAAGCGCGTATAGCCAGCCCCATGCGGACGGTGCGCGCTGTAAAGGCGTTCGGCCAGTTTCCCTGCGGATCGGGTGGTGAAATCGACATGCGCCTCGGCGGCGGGGGGTTGCATGGTTGCGCTGGTCAGCCCGGATGTGCGAATCTGGCCCCCCATTGGCACAATAAAATCCGCGCCCGACATTTGTGCAGCTATGGCGCAGACTTGCTGGGCATAATCGCTTTGCGGGCCGTAATTGGCCTCCCAATCGCTGATGTCGGATGGAAAGCTGGCAAGCGCAAAGCCGTGGGTATCCAAGGTAAATGGCCCCGCTAAACGGGCGTTGCCGATGGTCACATCATAGGGGGCATAGGTTCCGGTATTCAGCTCGGCACCGGGCGCCCAAAACCGCCGGTTGATCCGGCTGGTGGGCAAGAGATAGGCGATCTGTGCGGCGACGTGGTTGGGGGCGGGGTGATCCATTTAGCTGTCCTTCGGAAAATCGAGACTGCCACGCCGTTCGACAAAGCGCCAGCCGCTGCCATCATTGGCCAGCACATCATGATAGCTGCCGACCAGCGGCGCTTGATCCGCGCCGGTGAACAGCATGATCTGGCTGCTGGCGGTGGCGCTGGTTGCATCGGCCACATCGACCCGGATATTGGTGCAGATATGCCGGGTTTTGCGCGCGGGCCGCGCCTTGAACGCCGCCAAAATGGCATCACGGCCGCTGATGAAATCATCGGGGGCAATCGGGCGGCTCATGCGGCCATCCGCCACATATAGCGCCGCGATTGCCGCCCAATCCGCCGCGTCATTATAGGCGGCATAATCGAGGATCAGCCTCTCGCATTCCCGCATCGCCAGCAGTTTTGCGAGCGGGACCATCAGTCTTTGAACCCTTCTCGTGCGCGGCTGTTGTCACAGATGATCGGCTTGCCGGTGACGGGGTGTGGATAGGGAAATTCCAAAATGTCGGTGGCGGGCCACAGACGCGGTGCCGGTTCGATGATATAATCGGGACCGAGCGGGTCTTCGGGAAAGCAGATTTTGGGGGCGGGGATATAGTCGATTGGGGTCTTGGCCCAGCCTTCGGCAAAACTGCCATGCCAGAAGGGGAAATAGCCCAGCCGCTGAATTTTCCACACCCCGTCTTCGCGGACATAGCGGTTGTCATAGAGGCCGCCTTCCCACCACGCCCGCTGTGCGCCTTCGGCGGTTTCATGCAGACCGGCTTGCATCATCGAGCGGCCACGGACGGTGGCGGTTGCGCGGTCATCGGCGACATCAATCACCATTTGCAGCTGCGGATGATCGAGCAACCAGCCATAGCGCGGGCCATTGTGGCCCTGGGTAAAAGTGCCGCGAAAACGCTCAATATACAGGCGGCGCAGTCCCACTTTGCCCTTGTAAACCCCGCCCAAGAACCAAACCTCGCCATCGTCGGAAAACAGATCGACGCATTCGTCATATTGCGATTTGTCGATGAAATAGCCGTAGGTATATTGAATGCGGCGGATCTGGTGGATGTCCTGCTGGATGCCCAGTTCGTGTTCCAATTTTGTAACCCGTGCCGCGAGTGCGTCTATATCGGTCATAGCTTCTCTCCTATTTCAATTTCTTATGGGTTTTTGTAATCAGATCAGGCCGTCTCGCTCCGCCAACTTTTGGCGTAGCTGGTGCGGGCGACTTCTGAATAGGGCGCAGGTGAAACCACGGCCTTGATCGTGATTTGGCGATGTTTTTCTACCGTAGGTTTGCTGGTGCCGCCATCGGGTTCGCCCCAAATAAAATCAACCTCGGTGCCGGGGGCGGCATAGGCTTCGTCAACCATCGCCAGAGTCAATATCTTGCCTTCGTTGACGGTGTAACCGATCCAAGTTGACAGGCCGATCAGCTGGCCTTGGCTTTCCACCCGATCAAATGGGTGCATGGCATAGACCGCGCTGGGGAATTCGATGAATTTGGCGCGCAACCCGTCTTTTTCAAACTGACTAAACAGCGCATCCGTCACCGAGGCATTGTCCAGCGCCAGCGTGACTTTTTTGCGATGCGGCCCCGTCGCCAGTCTTTCCAACGCAGCCCGACCGATAAAGTCATGGTCAAATTTGATGAAAGGGCCATAACCCAAATCCCACGGGGTGAGATAATAGCCTTCGACGGATACGGGAACATAGCTGCCGCCGATTGAGCAATTGGCTTCATAATGTTTGGTGGTCAGCCATTCGCGGTAGGGTTGCATCGCTTCGCCGGTATAGATCGCGGGTAGGGGCGAGGGAATCCAGCCGGATTCCAGCGTGTTGGAGGCATAGGCGCGCCCGCCGACCAAAGCCATGCCATGTGCCTTGCCCGCTGCGACCAGCGCCGCATGGACGGCATCACGGTCTTGCCACGGCCCCATCAATTCATAGCCCGGCTGACCCGCCATGCCATGCCGCAGGGCGTGAACCTTTTTGCCGCCAATCTCCATCCAGCACATGTGAAAGAATTTGAGTTCGGGGGCGGGTGCGCCGGTGGCTGCTTCGATCACTTTGGCGCCGTTTGGCCCCTGTATCTGATAGCGATAATGGCGGCGGTTTTCCGGATCGGGGCGGGCGGCGGTGCGCTCATCATAGGTCAGGGTCACATTATGCGGTGTGATCGTCGCTTGGAACATCAGCCAGTTGAGCGTCGGGGCGCGGCCCACTAGGTTGAAGGTGTTTTCCGCCAAATAAAACAGAATCACGTCGCCGATGACATAGCCATCATGGCTGACGGGGACGAATTGCTTGGCACGATCGGGGACAAAGCCTTTGAAGCTGTTGATGCCTAGGCCATTGAGGAAGGCCATTGCATCCGGCCCTTCGACCATCAATTCGGCCATGTGATAGGATTGGTTGAACAAAACGCAGCTTTCCGCCCAAGCACGTTGTTCATCGCGCCAGTTGGAAAATTCTGCGGGCACCCCCGGATAGACATTGGGGCCAATTTGTTGATTTCGCAGCATGTTTACCAAATTTCCAGCATCGGCCAGTCTGGCTTCAAGGGATTGGGTTTCGGCCATGTGTCTCTCTCCGGAATGTGGGCAACGCCGCGTTTTTGCGTCGGCGAATTGATATTGACTAGATTGTATGTGTCACTTACCAATAATGTCAACAGCAAGCGTGCATTCTAGCAACGAACTTGTGACGGAAGAGGCGGATTTTATGATTCACACCACCCATGTCGGCAGTCTGCCTCGCGGTGATGCCTTGACCCCCTTGTTGTTGGCCCGCGATCATGGTGAGGTCTATGACAGTCAAGAATTTGATGCCGTGGTGCAAGCGGCGGTCACGGCGGCGGTGGATCAGCAGATGGCATGCGGCGTTTCGGTGGTCAGCGATGGCGAGCTGGGCAAAGTCGGCTATTCGACCTATATGACCGAGCGGCTGTCGGGTTTCGGCGGTGACGTGCCGCGCAAGCCAGCGGCGGATTTGGCGCCTCTGCCCGAATTTCGCAAAAAGCTGGCGGCGGTGATGGGCGATCAGGAATTTGTCAGGGCGGCCTGTATCGCCGAGGTTAGGCTGGTTAATCTGGAACCCTGCCATGAGGATATTCGCCGCTTTTCCAAAGCTATGGCCGGAAAACAGGTCAAGGGTTTTATGAATGCGGCCTCACCGGGCTTGATTACCGCCTTTCAGCCCAACCAATTTTATCCCAGCCACCACGCCTATCTCGCCGATCTGGTGGCGGCGATGCAGCCTGAATATGAAGCAATTGCCGCAGCCGGTTTTCAGCTGCAACTGGATTGCCCCGATCTGGCGATGTCGCGTCACACCGGCTATCAGGACGTTAGCGAGGCGGAATTTATCAAGATTGCAGCGGCCAATGTCGAAGCCCTGAACGCGGCCACCGCCAATATCCCGCCCGAGCAGATGCGGATGCATATATGTTGGGGCAATTATGAAGGCCCGCACGACCATGACATTCCGCTGGAGCGGGTGGTTGACCTGATTCTGGGCGCGCGGCCCGCGACAATCCTGTTTGAAGCCGCCAATCCTCGGCATGAACATGAATGGAAAATCTGGGCTGAGGCGAAAATTCCTGATAGCAAAATTTTGGCCCCGGGCTTGATTGACACCTGTTCCAACTATGTTGAACATCCCGAATTGATCGCACAGCGGATCGAGCGATTTGCCGCCATCGTCGGCAAGGATCGGGTTATGGCCTCGACCGATTGTGGGTTCGGAACCTTTGCTGGATATGGAAAAATTGATCCGGCGGTGACATGGAAAAAGCTCACATCCTTGCGCGCCGGGGCGGATATTGCCGATGCGCGGATTGGTTAAAGCAAGATAAGATTAGGACTAACCAACCCCGTCGCCCCGTGCTTGACCTGGGGCTTGGCTTTTCATTGGAAGCCATCCGATCTCGTAACCTGTTAATTGATGTCGGCGATTCAGATAGGCGCATTGTCTCGATGAAATAGTTATGGTCAGTCACCGCGCTAAACCAGCCCAGCCCCGTGTCAAGCACGGGGCGACGAATTCAGTTAAACGCAATAGACCCTAAATATTCTCAATAGCTCGACAAAATCGCTAGGCTGGGGGCATCCAGCGCAAGCCCCCGCCGCTGTTTGGCCAATTCCTCAGTGCGGGTCTTGGCCTGTGCGTCGATTAAATAGGCGTGAATCGCATCGACATCCGCCGGTTTCAGCCGGTCATCCCAGCGCGGCATCCCATTTGGCAGCAACAGGCCATCCAGCACAATTTTGTCAAAAACCTGATGTGTGCCTACGCTCATCCGGCGCAGATCTGGGGTGATCGAACGGTGCTGGTTGGAATGGCATAAGACGCAATTGCCAAAAAACAACTGCTGGCCATGGGCGATCATTGCCACTGTAACGCCGGATTGTTGCGGGGGCGCAGCATCGGCCACTTGTAGAGGGGGCAGTTTGGGCGGGATCGGCACTGGCCCACCGCCCAGTTTGAACACGATCAATCGCCCCAGATTGCCCCGGCTATAGGCGGCGGAATAGCGCGGGACATAGGGGTATCCGCCGCCGCCCCACGCCGCCATCACCGCTACATATTGCACGCCTTTGACCCGATAGGTCATCGGCGCGGCTAGGATCGAGGTTCCGGTCTCAATCGCCTTGAGCAGAATGCCGGTGGATTTGTCGAATATCCGCAGCCGTCCGCCCAAATCGCCCTGAAACAACAGCCCGCTGGCGGTGGTCAAGGTGCCGCCGCGATCTTGCCAGCCTTCCATCGGTTTGGTCCAGACGGTCTTGCCCGTAAGCGGGTCTATCGCACGCAATTCAGATGTCCACGGCTGGCGCTGGGTTTCGGCAAAGGCGGGCAGGGACTTCACCGCTGCGCCAATCGACGGCGGCAGGCTGGGCAGCGCCGCCGCTATATCGGAACCGAAAATCAACGCCGCGTCATTGTTAAGCATTTTCTTGGCGAAGGGTTTTTTGCCCGGTGACATGAACAGCAAATTGCCCATATCTAGCACCGGCGCATAGTAGAGGCCGGTTGCCGGGTCATAGCTGGCCGGATGCCAATTGCGCGCGCCCGGGGTTGCGGGATAGACGATTTTGGGGCTGGTGGCGTAATCTGCGTCTGGATTCGGAATGGGTTTGCCGGTCTTGGGATCAATCCCCTTGGTCCAATTGGTGCGGACAATGGCATTGGCCCGCAGCAATTTTCCCGTCCGCCGGTCAATCACATAGAGAAAACCATTCTTGGGCGCGTGCAGTACCACTGGCCGCATCGCGCCATCAATCTGCATATTGGTCAGGATCATCGGCGCGGTCGAGGTGAAATCCCAATTGTCAGCCGGCGTTTCCTGATAATACCATTTGACCCGTCCGGTTTTGGCATCCAGCGCCACAAGCGAGCCCAGATAGAGCTGATCGCCGCCGGTG
>JBEAOQ010000004.1:0-5070 GCA_041164845.1 Pseudomonadota bacterium
AGCGGATTTCGAGGGTCAATTGAATTGATCGGATGGGATGCCCTTTTGGGTGACGCACGGGCGCGGAATCAGGCATTTTTTGATCGAGTCGGGATTTCAGGGAAAAGTTACTTTAGTCCAAATTAGTTGTGGAAGCAGGTTAAACCCCTCAACTCTTCAACCTCCACCCCGACCGCAGCACCAAATACGTCACCACCGCCAAAACCAAATTCAACGCCCCCAACCCCAACGCGCCATGCAGCACGGCTTCGTTCGTTGCGCCAATGTCGCTTTGTCCCAGAAACCCAAAGCGAAACCCCGAAATCACATAGAAAAACGGGTTAAACCGGCTGATCGTTTGAAACAGCGGGGCCAGATTGTCGATCACGTAAAATGTGCCGGATAACAACGTCAGCGGGAAGACCACAAAACTGGTAATCGCCGCGTTATGGTCAAATTTCTCGGCCCAGATCGACGACAAAAAGCCAATCAACGCCAGCAACACCGCACCGCTCATGCCAAACCACAGCACCGCCCACGGATGCGCGATATGCAGGCTGACCCCCGGCCAAAACAGCATCAAAAACGCCATCGCAAAACCGACCAGCACCGCCCGCGTCACCGATGCGCCAACCATTGCCAACATCAATTCGGCTTCGGATAAAGGCGGCATCAGAAAATCAATAATCGTCCCCTGAATTTTCCCCGACAGGAACGAAAAACTGGCATTGGCAAAACCCGCCTGCATCATCCCCATCACAATCAGACCGGGCGTGACAAAGCTGGCAAAGTTCACCCCCATCACTTCGCGGCCACCTCTTCCCCCCGAACTCCCTAAAGCGACGCTGAATATCACCAGATTCAACAGTGCCGTCATCGCCGGCGCCCAAATGGTTTGCGTCTGCACCTTGAAAAAGCGACGCACCTCCTTCATATAGAGCGTCCATAGCCCCAACCAATTGACTTGGTGGATAATCGGCACACCCTGAGGCGGAAAATCACGGATCGCTGTTTTGGCGATATGGGGTTGATTGGTCATAGCTGTCCGACTATCGGGTGGGGTCACATTAGGCAATACTCCTGGGATGGGAGTGGCCGCATAAAACTGGAAATTCCATGAGCTGGACCGACGAACGCATCGAACAACTGACCAAAATGTGGGAAGGCGGCTCTACCGCCAGCCAGATCGCCGAAGAATTGGGTGGAGTCAGCCGCAATGCGGTAATCGGCAAAGCGCATCGTTTGGGCCTGAAAGCGCGCCCTTCGCCGGTGAAAGCCAATGAAAAAGTGGAAACCGCTGCGCCGCCCGCCGAACCCGCACCGCGCCCTGCACCCAAAGCCCCGAAACTTGAAACAAAAGCCGAGGCACCCGCCCCTCTATCCGCGCCAATTGCTGCTCCCCCGGCCAAAACCGCCGCGCCATCGCCAACCGCCGCGCCAGCCCCAACCGCTGCTCCGGCGCCTGCGCCCGTTAACGCCACACCCTCGATCCCCCTGCCCGACACCGCCCCTATCCCCGCCGCCAATATGCCACGCATCGTTTCGGTCGGGCCGGGCGGATTTTTGCGCCAAGGGCCGGGCGATCAACAAGCGCCGATTCCCCCCGCACCGCCGCGCCGCTTGGTTCCAGCCAAGCCCAGCGCCGAAATGGCCAGCAAAACCAGCCTATTGGATCTGAATGACCGCATTTGTCGCTGGCCGCTGGGCCACCCCGGGGAAGCGGATTTCCATTTCTGCGGGGACAAGGTCAATCCGGGCTTTCCCTATTGCGTTGCCCATTGTGGCCGCGCATTTCAGGCGCAATTGCCGCGTGGCCATCGCCGCCCCCCTCCGCCGATGCCCTTTGGCGGCCCCAGAGTCCGATAGAGTATGAGGTAAATCGGGCATTTTGTAAAACGATTGCACCTTACCCCTTAAACATCCGCGCAACATGCCGTTAACCATGGCATGACTGCACATGATCCTGCGCTTCACGCGCCTCGCAATGGCATTTTGGGTTGGCTTGGCCTTGGCCGCAATTCAGATGTTCCCACCCAATTGGAACAGGCGATTGCCGACGATGTCGGATTGGACCCCGTGCGGGCGGCGCGGATGCAATTGGTCAGCGATGTCGGGCGTTTTATGTTGGTGCATGACCTAGAAGTCACCACATTCACCTTGGCCGTCGCTCATGATTTTCTGACCCAAGCCGATCCGCGCATGTCGCGCCTGATCGAAAAACGCATCCAAGCGGGCCAGCCGATCACCATCGAATGGCTGGAACAGGCCAATGCCGACGGTGGCGATGTCGATGACCGCGAAGCTCTGACCACTTTAATGACAAAATTAGAAGGCAATCTCGAAGAATTTGGCAAAACCTCGACCGCCGCACGCAGCGCCGCCAATAGCTATAGCAGCGCCCTAGAAGCCCAAGTTGATGGGCTTAACAATTGCGTCGATGCGCCAGTAATGATCTCGGAATTGGCCTCGCTGGCCAAATCCATGCTGGATCGCACCCGCGAATTGGAACGTGAAATGTCGCGTTCGGAATTGCAAACCAAAACCCTGCGCCGCAGTCTGGAGCAGGCCAAAAACACCGCCGACAAGGATCACCTCACCGGCCTGCCCAATCGCCGCGCCTTTGAAGGCTTGCTCGACAGCGAATATGCCCTTGCCCAAGCCAATAAAGAACCGCTCTGCGTGGCTTTCTGCGACATTGATTTCTTCAAAAAGGTCAATGACACCCACGGCCATGATGCCGGTGACCGCGTGCTCAAAGCCGTGGCCCAAAGCCTCTCACGTATTTCCGATGACAAATGCCATGTCGCCCGCCACGGCGGCGAGGAGTTTGTCGCGCTGTTTCGTGGCAAAACGGTCAATGAAGCCTGGGAATTGCTGGATGACACCCGTGCCCAACAGGCCGAACGCCGCATGGTCAACCGCGCCAATGACGAACCCTTTGGCAAAATCACCTTTTCGGGTGGGCTGGCCGATGTCTTCGTCTATGGCGACCCCCGCGCCGCGCTCAAAGCCGCCGATGCCGCGCTCTATCGCGCCAAAGACGAAGGCCGCAATCGGATTATCGTCGCGCCCAAACCGGCACCATAATAGCCTATATAGGATGTGATGACATGAAATTGCCTCACAATTCTCCTGTCCTCATGGGGAAAGTCACAACTTAGTCCCTCCCCCTTGAGGGGGAGGTTAGGTGGGGGTGAGCGGCGATCAGTGTTGACGCGCTAGGCTACACCCAACCACCCCTTACCTTGGAGGCGTCAACTTAATATCATAAAGCTCTAAACGCTGGTATTACCGGCGATACTGGGGCATCCTTGCGCAAAATAGCAAAGGATGCCCCATGCCATTCACCCTCTATGACGCCACCGTCGCCGGCTATCTGCAAATCCTGCCCGCTGTAATTGGGATGTTAGACAAGGCCGAGGCCCATTGCCGCGAAAATGGCTGGGCCGATGATGCGCTAACCACCGCCCGCCTAGCCCCCGATATGTGGGATTTCACCAAGCAAATCCGCGCTATGGTGATCCATTCTGCCGATGCAGTCGATGGAGCTTTGGTCGGCGAAATTCTGCCCGGCTACACCGATGATCCCGCCGACTTCGCCGCCTTGCGCGCCCTGGTCACCCACGCCATTGCGCGCCTAAACGCGATCACCCCCGCCGCCATCAATGCACTGGTTGGCCGCGATGCCCGCTTTGCTTTCAGCAAATATCACTTTGATTTTACTGCTGAAAACTATCTCACCAGCTTTGCCCTGCCCAATTTCTACTTCCACACCACCGCCGCTTACAGCGTCTTGCGGATGAAGGGGGTGCCGGTTGGCAAAGGCAATTTCCTTGGCAACCTTCGCATAAAGGAACTGGCGCAATGACCCTGCACAAGACCATGACCATCCTCGCTGTGCTTGGGCTTTGTGCGCCGCAAGCCCATGCCCAAACCGCTCCATCAATCATTGTAACACCAGTGGCAAAATCGCCCTTCATCCCCACTCCGCCGGAACCCACCGCATTTCCCCTGCGCCCCGCCGATCCATCCGCCCTGCCCGAACAATGGGAACGCAATCCGCTGGGCAATCGCGGCATCCGCAACATCGCCAACCCCACCCTCACCCCATTTTTTCCCGACCCCGCCAAAGCCAATGGCATAGCGATCATCGTCGCGCCGGGCGGGGCTTTTCGGATGCTGGCGATTGATATGGAAGGCTATGGCGTCGCCAAATGGCTGGCGGAAAATGGCTTCACTGCCTTTGTCTTGAAATATCGCACGGTGCCCATGCCGCGAGATGATGCGGGCTTTCAACAAGAAATTGGCAAATTTCTGGGTACCGTCATCAAAAATGACGAGCCGCTTTACGCCACGCCCGAAGCGATAGACGACGCCGCCGCAGCCGTGCATATGGTCCGCACCCGCGCCGCAGAATGGCATATAGACCCCACCAAATTGGGCTTTATCGGTTTTTCGGCAGGAGCCATGACCACGCTTGGCATCGGCCTGGCCGTCAATACCGCCGACCGCCCCAATTTCATCGCGCCGATCTATCCGCCGATGATGGCCCGTGCCGTTCCCGCCGATGCCCCACCGATGTTTTTGGCCATAGCCTTGGATGATATGATTTTTACCGCCAATGGCAAATCGCTCGGCCTAATCGACAGCTATCGCAGCGCCAAACGCCCGCTGGAAGTGCATCTCTATGAAAAAGGCGGCCACGGTTTCGCCGGCCAATCGCGCTACGCCGCACCCGCGCTCTGGGCCGAAGAATTTGTCGCATGGATGCGGGATCGCAAAATTATTCCAGCGGGGAAGTAAGGAATTAACTCTACCCCGTCGCCCCGTGCTTGACACGGGGCTTGGCTATGATCTTAATCGGATATCCAATATCCGATGATTGGGATCGGCGATTGTGAGGGATGCATTTTCTTGGGATAATTGGCTTTTGTCGGTCACATCACAAACCCGGCCCAGCCCCGTGTCAAGCACGGGGCGACGAGATATTTCATTATAATTCATCTATTTAAAAACCAAAAAGGGCCGCGATCTCTCGCGGCCCTCTCCGTTTTACCTATCCGTGATGACTTAATCGTCGCCGCGCAAGAA
>JBEAOQ010000005.1:0-4773 GCA_041164845.1 Pseudomonadota bacterium
GCAACCGACCAATCTGATGGCTTTGGTGTATAAAGGACGGGTGGCGGCACGGCGGGCTGTGGCCAGTGGCAAGCCGGAAGATTGGAAAGAAGCGCGGCGTTGGATTTTGAAAGCGAATAAGGCCAATCCGGAACACGCCCTGCCCTTTATGCTGTATTATGATAGCTTTATCGCGGCGAATGAGGTGCCTAATACCGGTGCGGTGAACGGCTTGTTCAAATCGGTGATTTTGGTGCCACAGGATGATGGTTTGCGGATTCGAGCGGCCGTGGAGTTGATCCGCGAAGGTGATAGTGCCAAGGCGCGGTCGGTTATTGCGCCCGCTGCGTTTCAGGCGGAAGGGGTTGGGGAGAGTCCATCGCTGAAATTGGTGGTTGAGATTGACAAGGGCGCGAAGCAGGAGGCGCTGCTGGCCAAGATCAAGGAATTGAAGCTGGATAAGATCAATGATTTTATTGATCCGCCGAAAAAAGAACCAAAAGACGGTAAGGACGGTAAGGACGGTAAGGACGGTAAGGAAGGCGGGAAATCGGCATGAAACTGGTTCTTTTGACCTTGGCACTGGCGCTGGTTGGGGTCGCTCCTGTGGCGGCGAACCCAACTGAAACGGCCAAACCCGCCCCAGATATGCAGGTCAAAAAGCGGGTGGTGATAATCCAAACCAGCGAGAACACGACGGGCGGCGATGCCGCTCTGGCCAAGCCGGGCGAGGTGGATGTCGGCACTTTGACCGTGTGTGAAGAGGGCGCACAATCGTTGAACATTGTCGCCAATGAAGAACGCGATGGGCAAAAGCGGCGGATTAAATTGCAAAGCTGTATCAAGGGTAATGATCCGGCTGAGAGATTGGCTGCGCTGCGCGGCTTTCGGGAGCGCATGGCCAAAGATGGCAATTTATCGGATGGGCTGAAGCAATCGGTTCTGGCGCAATTGGATGCGGAAATTGCGCGGTTAAGCAAGGCGGGTTGATTGCCGATGGCTGATCGCGCCGTGATGCTCAAAGGTCACAGGCGGGATAAATTTTCGGATGGGTTGGTTATGACCGGCCAGCCACTTGTGGTGGTTTGGCCATAGTGTAGTCTGACTGCGATGAAACGTGGCAGGAGAGCGATAGAGCGTTGGACTTCGGCAATCGCCCGAGGGCGCGGGGCGTGGCTTTTTCTGATATGCATGGCGTGTGTTTTTTCGATCACATCGGAACCCGTATTCGCCAAAAAATCCTCTGTTATCAAAGTTGATGCCCAGCTGAAGGATCAGATATTATCCACCATGCGGGTCTTGGCCAGCGATGAATTTATGGGCCGCGAACCCGGCACCGAGGGCGAGGCGAAAACATTAAGGTATTTGGCGCGGCAATGGTTTGATCTGGGGCTGACGTCGGGCACCAATGACCCCGGCCATGCGTGGTTTGCGCCGGTGACTTTGGTCGCCCGCGAACCCGCCGTGTCCACCGCGCAATTTATGCGCAAGGGACGGTTATTTCCGACCGCTGCGTCGGACGTGCTGGTGTTGACATCGGGGCGACGCAGTTTGGTGGAAGGCGCGCCGCTGTTATTTGTCGGGCATGGCACAGGAAAACTGCCATCACGCAGCGAATTGGCGGGACGGATTGCGGTGATGCTGGATAAATTGCCCGATGCGGCGGTGGGAAATGCCAGCGGCACGGCGAAACCCGATAATGGCGTTGATAGCCAAAACAGCAAAAGGCAAAATGCCCTGCTGGCCGGTGGGGCTTCGGCGGTTTTGACCATATTGGATGGGGGCCGCAATCTGGACAGCGTCAGCGCCAGACGGCGCAGATCGGGCTATGCGCTGGCTGGCGATAGTTTGGGCGGCGATTTGGAAGGGTTTATCACCCCCGCAGCGATGGATCATCTGTTGGCCAATGGGGGCAATGGTGCTGGCGCTTTGTCAAATGTGGCGGCATTGGCATTGGATGCGGATCGGGTGGAATTTGTCCCGCATGTCTTGGATTTGGCGGCAAATATGGAGGCGACCACCCGCGAAACCACCATCCGCACCCATAATATTATTGGCAAATTACCGGGCCGTCATCCCGAAGCGGGGGCTGTGTTATTGCTGGCGCATTGGGATCATTTTGGCAGCTGCGCCCAGCCGCCCGCCGCGCATCTGATATGCAATGGGGCGATTGATAATGCCAGCGGGGTGGCGGCGCTGACCGAAATTGCCCGCCGTTTGGCCAAGGGGCCGCAATTGGACCGCGATGTCTATTTTCTGGGCACCACTGCCGAGGAATTGGGGCTGCTTGGGGCGGAGGCCTTTGCCGAAAATCCGCCGCTACCGTTGAAAAATATAGTGGCGGCGTTAAATTTGGACTCGGTGGCGATTGCGCCTGCCGGAACCCCAGTGGCGATTGTCGGCAAAGGGATGACCGGGCTGGAAACCGCAATTGCCGCTGTGGCCAAGGAGCAGAAACGCAATTTATCCGACAGCACCGCGCCGAATGCCTATATCAAACGCCAGGATGGCTGGGCTTTACTGCGGCATGATGTGCCAGCACTGATGGTTTCCAGTGCCTATGGCGAGATTGCGCGGTTGGAGGCGTTTTTTGATAAGGATTATCACCGGCCATCAGATGTGGTGAAGGCGGAGATTGAGCTGGGTGGGGCGGCGGAAGATGTGGTTTTTCATGTCGCGCTGGTTCGATATTTGGCAGATTTGCGCCGCTTTCCTATTGTGGGACAGGCCAAGTGATAATGAATGCGAGATGCTGTTTCCTGTCATTCTGCGTTCATGTTAAAGATGCGATTGACGGCGGCGACCGCGCAGAATAGCTTACCGCCGGTGTTATTATCCTAAAAGGAGGGTCCGATGAATAAATTGCTACTTCCCATCGCTACGCTGGCTGTGATGATGCTTCCCGCTGCGGCCAATGCTTCGCCATGTCGCAATTCGGCCAATGGCCAATTTGCCAAATGCGGCACGGCGGGTGCGGTTCCCGACGCGCAATATGTCCGCAAGAGCGGCAAGGCTGCGCCGCGTGCGACGGCTGCTCCGGCTGCGGCCAAGCCAGCGGCTAAACCGTTCAGTTTCTTTGGCGCAAAGCCAGCTGCGGCTCCGGCGGCGGCACCAGCACCGGCCCCTGCGGCAAAACCAGCTGCTGCGGCAAAGCCGTTTAGCTTCTTTGGCGCGAAACCAGCGGCGGCTCCTGCGGCAAAACCTGCGGCGGCGGCGGCTCCCGCTGCGGCTCCTGCGGCTAAGCCCGCGACCGCGCGCAAGGCCCCTTGTAAAGATACCAAGGGCAAATTTATTAAATGTGCCGCTTAATTTATTGATGTAAAATGTGCTGCGGCGCGGGGGGAGTGATCCTTCCCGCGCCGTTTGCTTTATGGATGGGGGGATGACGGGGTGATGGGATGACGGCTGGGGGCTGGGATGACGATTTTGGATGTCTTAAATCACCGCTGGAAATTTTGCTGCGCCTTGTTTACATGGGCCGCCACGACTCAACCCTTAAATAAAAGTGGCAATTATGGATATCCCTCTCGGCCTGACCTTTGATGACGTTTTATTGCGTCCCGCCGAATCGGATATTGTCCCCAGCCAAGCCGATACCGGCACCCGTTTTACCCGCGACATTCGCTTGAATATTCCGGTGCTGTCGTCGGCGATGGATACGGTGACCGAGGCGGATATGGCAATTGTCATGGCGCAATTGGGCGGAATTGGCGTGTTGCATCGCAATCTGACCATCGAAGAACAGGCGGCGGCGGTGCGGGCGGTCAAACGGTTTGAAAGCGGGATGGTGGTCAACCCCATCACCATTTCCCCCGATGCGACCTTGGGCCAAGCTCAGGCTTTGATGGCGGCCAACCGGATCAGCGGTATTCCTGTGGTGGAAGCAAATGGCCGATTGGTTGGCATCCTGACCAACCGCGATGTGCGTTTTGCCGCCAATCCTGCCCAGCCGGTGCGCGAATTGATGACCCATGAAAATCTGGCGACGGTCGGGCTGGGCGTCGGCCAAGATGAAGCGCGGCGGTTGTTGCACCAGCGGCGGATTGAAAAACTGCTGGTGGTGGATGATTCGTTCCACTGTATCGGGCTGATTACGGTCAAGGATATGGAAAAGGCCATCACCTATCCCAATGCGACAAAAGATAACTCTGGGCGTTTGCGCGTCGCGGCGGCCAGCACGGTGGGGGACAAGGGGTTTGAGCGAACTGAGGCTTTGCTGGCGGCGGAATGCGATGTGATCGTGATTGATACGGCGCATGGCCACAACAAAGATGTTAGCCGGGCGGTCGAGCGGGTCAAAAAACTGTCCAATTCGGCGCAAGTGGTCGCGGGCAATGTCGCCACTGCTGAAGCAGCTCGGGCGTTGATTGGCGCGGGCGCGGATGCGGTCAAGGTTGGGATTGGCCCAGGTTCGATCTGCACCACGCGGATTGTTGCGGGTGTGGGCGTGCCGCAATTAACCGCGATTATGGATGCAGCCGAAGCGGCGGAAAAGCTGGGCGTGCCGGTGATTGCCGATGGTGGATTGCGCACATCAGGCGATGCGGCCAAGGCTTTGGCGGCGGGGGCTTCGTCGATAATGATCGGTTCGCTGTTGGCGGGAACGGCGGAAGCGCCGGGAGAGACATTCCTGTATCAGGGCCGAGCCTATAAGGCCTATCGCGGGATGGGGTCGGTCGGGGCGATGGCGCGGGGGTCGGCGGATCGCTATTTCCAGCATGATATTAAAGACGCGCTGAAATTGGTGCCCGAAGGGATTGAGGGTCAGGTGCCGTATAAAGGCCCAGCGCGCGA
>JBEAOQ010000006.1:0-2666 GCA_041164845.1 Pseudomonadota bacterium
CCAAATTCCTTCACGGCTTCATGCACTATCAATGCCCGCCCTGTTTTTTCAGCAGAGGCCAAAACCCCTGCCCGGTCCCAAGGCGCAATCGTGCGCAGATCAAGGACTTCGGCTGAGATGCCTTCGCCGGCAAGTGCCTCTGCAGCGGCCATGCTGACACCAACCATCATCGAATGGGCGACAATGGTAACGTCACTGCCTTCGCGGGCAACGCGCAGCTTGCCCAGCGGCACATGCTGCCCCGTTACCGGCCCTGGCGTCCAATAGCTTGGCAGATTTTCAATAAATATAACGGGATCATTATCCTCAATCGCCGACCGCATCAGACCATAAGCATCATTGGGGTTGGACGGTGCAACAACCTTCATCCCCGGCGTATGCGCAAACCAGGCTTCAAGATAATCGCTATGTTGCCCACCAACGCCAAACCCAGTGCCGGTCATTGTGCGGATGACGATGGGCACATTGGTCTGGCCGCCAGACATAAAGCGCAGCTTGGCTGCATGATTGGTGATCATATCCATCGCCACGGTGACGAAATTCATCAGCATTATCTCGGCAATCGGGCGGTATCCACCGACGGCGGCACCAATGGCCGATCCGATAATCGCTTGTTCTGAAATCGGCGTGGATTTTACCCGATCATCACCGAATTTCGTGGACAGTCCTTTGGTGACGCCCATGACGCCGCCTTCTTGCTTATCACCCACTTCTTCGCCGAGCGCGAGGACTTTGGGATCTGCGGCCATCGCGTCATGAATTGCAAGGTTGATTGCTTGAATCATGTTGAGTTGTTGTGGTTCAGTCATGGTGGGCCTCACGCAATTTCTTGTTCAAAAACGTCGCGCTTCAATTCAGCGACATCAGGATAATCCGCAGCATAAGCTGCTTCAACTGCGGCGCTGATCTGGGCATCAAAGCCAACTTCGATTGCGGCCAGTTCGGCCTCGCTCGCGCTGCCATCGGACAGCAACCGCGCACGGAGCAAAGGCACCGGGTCTTTCGCCTTCGCCGCTTCCATCTCTTCCTTAGGAATATAGCTGCCCGAATCGCCAATCAGATGGCCATTAAAACGGAAAGTATTTGCTTCGATCAATGTCGGCCCTTCGCCCGCGCGTGCGCGTTCAACTGCGACCTTCGCGGCGCCGTATATTTCATCAGGGTCATTGCCGTTCACAGTCACTCCCGGCATACCGTAACTGGCAGCCCGCATCGAAATGTTTTCGATCAGGTTGGAATCAGCAAAGCTGGTATGTTCGGCATATCGGTTATTCTGGCACATAAAGATCACGGGCAGTTTCCAGAGTGCCGCCAGATTGAGTGATTCATGGAACGCCCCGATATTGGCCGCACCATCACCAAAATTCGCAACTGAAACGCAGCCCTTGCCATCCAATTTTGCCGCCCAACCAAGGCCCGTGGCAATCGGCATGGACGATCCAACAATCCCAGTTGTTACCATCATGCCTTTTTCAGGATAGGTCAGATGCATCGTGCCGCCCTTGCCCTTGCAGCTTCCAGTCACCCGTCCAGCAAGTTCGCCCCACATTTCAGTAAGAGGAAAACCCTTGGCCAGCATATCATGTGTGCCGCGATAGATGGTGCAAATATAATCATCATCACCAAGGCTGACTGACAACGCCGAAGGAATAATCTCTTGCCCGCGCGCCGAATAATAAGGCGTGACGAGCCTGCCAGACATCATTTCCTTAATGATGCGCTCATCATTTCGACGGATCAATGTCGCCTTTTTGTAAATTTCCAGCAGCGTCGCTGCATCGGGTTTGGGGTAGTTTGACATATCATCCTCTCCATATTGCCGTTTGCCGCGTATAATGGCGCAAAGACAAAATCGTTATAAAGCGTATCATATATCTAGCAATGGAAAGCAATGCTCTTTTCTATGTTCAGATCATTCGCTCTTCCGCTTTCCAATATCGCTCCCGCAAAACACGCTTCAATAGCTTACCAGCATCGTTACGCGGCAATTCCGAGGCAAAATCGATAGCGCGCGGGCATTTGTGAAGGCTAAGCCGCGCACGGCAAAAGGTGACAATTTCGTGTGCGAGGGCCTCGCTCTCATCATGGCCGACCTTGAGCTGCACTATTCCTCTGATAGCTTCCCCCATATCCGCATCGGGCACGCCAACTACTGCAACATCGGCAATAGCTGGGTGTTCTAGCAGAATATTCTCCGCCTCTTGTGGATAAACATTTGCCCCGCCCACAATAATCATATGGCTCTCACGGTCGGTTAGGTAGAGATACCCTTCTGCATCGACATAACCAATATCGCCAAGCGACGCGAAACCAGTTTCATCATATAACTCGGCTGTTTTGGCGGCGTCACCGTGATAGGCCACGCTTATGCCATTTTTCATCATGATCCGGCCCTGAACCCCTGTAGGAACCTCCTTGCCATCCACATCTGTGATTCGCAGCGTGCAGCCTTTGGCGGGTTTTCCCACCGATCCTGGGTGAGCAAGCCATTCCTCAGAAGTAATAAAACTATGCCCAAAAGCTTCAGTGCCGCCATAAAGCTCCGAAATGACCAAGCCCCACCACGCAATCATGGCGCGTTTGATATGAGCCGGACACGGCGCGGCACCGTGGATGGCATGGCGCATCGTTCCAGTCTGGGCTGCGTCACGGATATCTTGGGGTAA
>JBEAOQ010000007.1:0-5739 GCA_041164845.1 Pseudomonadota bacterium
TTGGTGCAGGATCAGCGGTTTGTCGATGGGCGGCCCGATGTCCTGTCCTATCGCACGGGAGTTTTGGACAAGGCTGTGCATATTAAGGGCGCGCCACGGGTGGATTTGCGCGCGGCCACCAGCGGGCAGGACAGCGATTTTGTCGTCAAGCTGATTGATGTTTATCCCGATGAGGCGTCTTTCGCGCCGCAAATGGCGGGGTATCAGTTGGGGATTGGGATTGAGATTTTCCGGGGGCGTTATGTTCATGGATTTGCTACTCCGGCGGCTTTGGTTTCGGGCAAGACATATAGTTTTGGCTGGAAATTGCCCAATGTCGATCATGTGTTTTTGCCCGGGCATCGGATTATGGTGCAGGTGCAATCGACGCTGTTCCCGCTGTATGATCGCAATCCGCAAAGCTGGGTCAGCAATATAATGGAGTCCAAACCCAGTGATTATGTCAAGGCCACCGAGACGATCCATTGGGGCGGGGGCGATGCCAGCGCGGTGTGGTTGCCGGTGGTGAAGGGCGAATGAAGATCCGCGAATTGCTGGGCACGGCGCAGGTTCCGGGCGGCGAAGAACTGCGCCTTTATTCCCATGACCGCGATTTTATGATCGCGCTGGGGCATAATGAGCTGATGTCAACCCGGATGCGCGGATCGGAAGAGGCGCTGGCGGTGATGACGCTGGAGAGGATTTCGGGGGTTGTTGGGCCGCATGTGCTGATTGGCGGTTATGGCATGGGGTTTACGTTGCGGGCGACGCTTGCGGGGATGGGGGCGAAAGGGCAAGCAGTTGTCGCCGAATTAATTCCTGAAATTATTGATTGGGCGCGGGGGCCGATGCGCGATGTCGCGGCGGGGTGTCTGGATGATCCACGGGTGCGGCTGATGATGGGCGATGTCAGCGATGCGATAGTGATGGCTACCGGCGATTATGATGCGATTTTGCTGGATGTCGATAATGGGCCGGATGGGTTGGTGCGCAAGGACAATAACCGGCTGTATAATAAGCAAGGTTTGGCGGCGGCCAAGCGGGCTTTGCGGGTCGGCGGGGTCTTGGCGATATGGTCTGCGGGTAAGGATGACGTGTTTGCGCGGCGCATTGAGCGGGCGGGGTTTGAGGTTGAGGAAGTGTTGGTCAGTGCGCGGGGCAATGCACCCGATGGCAAAAAGGGCAAGGGGCCAAGGCATGTGATTTGGTTTGCGCGGCGGGTTTAGGGGGGTGGTTTAACCGAGAGACCCCACCCCGCTGCGACTAGGCAGCAAGCTGCCAAGTCTCGCGCCCCTCCCCTGAAGGGGAGGGGGATTCAATTCATTATTTCGGGGGCATACGGATTGCGCCGTCTAGGCGGATGCATTGGCCATTGAAATAGGTGTTGCGGGTGAGTTCCATGACTAATGAGCCGAATTCATCGGGCTTGCCCAGGCGGCGGGGGAAGGGGACGGCGGCTTCTAGGCCAGCGAACACGGCGGGGGCTTTTTCCTTGACGCCCAGCATTGGCGGGGTAGCAAAGGTGCCGGGCAGGATGGCGTTGACGCGGATGCCCAAATCCATCAGATCGCGGGCCATCGGCAGAACCATGCTGTTGACCGCGCCTTTGCCGCTGCCATAGGCGACTTGGCCGACTTGACCGTCTTGCGAAGCGGCGCTGGAGGTGAGGATGATGCAGCCGCGTTCGCTGTCATCATTCAGCGGTTCGGCTCCGGCCATGCCCAAGGCGGCGATTGAGGCCATGCGGTAGCTGGCGACGGCGATGCCGAGCATCCCGCGTTCGAATCCTTCGGTGGGTGCGCGTTTGTAGCTGCCGGTGGTTTTATCAAAGCCCACGGTTTTGCCGCCGCCTGCGACCATCGCACAATGGACCAGCACCCGTTCTTGGCCATGGGCGGCGCGGGCTTTGGCAAAACCGGCCAGCGCGCTGTCTTCGGACATAATATCGACTTTGCAGAAGATGCCGCCGATTTCTGCGGCCAAAGCCTCTCCATCGGCCTCATTCAGATCGAAAATGGCGACTTTGACGCCTTCTGCGGCCAAGGCCACGGCGCTGGCACGGCCAAGACCCGATGCGCCGCCGGTGACGATGGCGGAGATGCTGCTGTCAATTTTCATGGGATGCTCCGATATGGGTTAATGGCATGATGCCGTGTCTTTAGGAAAAATTTAGCCCTGCGCAAGCGATGTGCAAGCCAATTGCGGATTATCAGGTGAAATTCGCAGGGGCGGTGTGGTTTTTGCAAATTGTATGGCAGGTGTATGGTTTGGGAAAATGGGGGCCGGATTTATGAGCTATCTGGGCGAGTTGCGCGATAATGCAAGACCGCTGGCGGCGGCGAGTATGGGCAGTGCCAGTGGGTTGATGGTCGCGGCTTTTACGACCTCGGTGTTTTCGCCGTTTGTTATGGCGGAATTTCATTGGGCGCGGGCGCAATTTGCGATTTTGGGGGTGACGATTTTTGCCGCTTTGCTGGTGATGCCGTTTATTGGCAAATGGACCGATCGTTATGGGGTGCGGTCGATGGCGCTGATCGGGGTGCTGGGGCTGCCGCTGTGTTTTTTGGCCTATAGTTTTCAGACCGGAAGTTTCTATGTTTTCATGGCCATATCGGCTTCGGTATTGGTGATTGGCAGTTTCACCACGCCGCCGGTCTATGCGCGGTTGGTGGCGCATAATTTTGATACAGCGCGGGGGTTGGCGCTGTTTGTGGTGATGGGCGCGCCGGCTTTGATGGGGATTGTGATGCCGCGTCTGTTGCTGGCGATCTGCGAAGAATGGGGGTGGCGTTGGGGCTATCGGGCACTGGGGCTGTATTTTTTGATTGGCGGGTTGGTGGCGGTTGCGTTGATACCGAAAGCGGTGGATGCGGTGGTTAAGGCGGATGCGCCGGTTCAAGCCCTGCCACCCGAGGCGGCGTTTCGGCATATTATCCGCCAACCAGCCTTTTGGTTTATTGCCGCAGCGATGATGTTATGTGTTTTGCCGACACAATTGCACGCGGCGCAGATGATGTTGATGTTGCAGGATCGGGGGTTGAGCGGGGTGGATGCCGCCAATGCCATGTCGGCTTTTGCCTTTGGATCATTTATTGGTCGGGGGGTTTGTGGTTTGGCGCTGGACCGGTTTGCGGCGGCCAAGGTGGCGGCTGTGTCGATGGTGTTGCCCGCGATTGGCTATGTGGTGATTGCGTTGAACCCGGGGATGTCTGGGTTGATTATCGGGGCGATGGTGTTGGTCGGTCTGTCCTATGGGGCGGAAAATGATCTGCCGTCGTTTTTGGTGGCGCGGTATTTTCCTCTGGCGGTGTTCAGCTCGGTGATGGCGCTGGTCTATTGTGGGGTGATGGTGTCGTCGGCCAGCGGGGCGTTTGCCTTGCGGGCGGCGTTGAAGGCCTATGACAGCTTTGCGCCGTTTATGCTGCTGGCGGCGGGCGGGACATTGCTGGGGAGTCTGGTGTTTTTGGGGTTGTTGCGGGTGCGGGGTGGTTCCGATAGATTGGGTATTGTGACAGCCCCCACCCCAACCCCTCCCCGGAAGGGGAGGGGCTTTTAATGACATATTACAAAATTTTGTTGTTTATGAAGCGGCGGGCGGGGATGTCGGTGGCGGATTTTCGCGCCTATTATGAAACCCAGCATGTGCCGCTTTGTGCGAAATATGGCGGGGCTTCGGTGCGGTATATGCGGCGCTATTTGGAGCCGCAGCCCCATGCCGAAAGCGGCACTTGTGATGAGCTGCCCTATGATGTGATTACTGAGCTGTGGTTTGACAATGAGGCGGCATGGAAGGGCACCGTGCGCTATTTATCGCAGAGCGTGATGCCAGCGGAAGTGGTGGCGGATGAGCTGAATTTGTTTGATCGGGCGACGATGCGGATGGCGACCGTTGTGGAGTGTGAGGGGGTTGGTGTGTAGGTTTGCGCTGTTGGGCGAGACACCACCCCGCTGCGACTAAGCTTCACTGCGCTTCGCTAAGTCTCGCTCCCCTCCTCTGAAGAGGAGGGGTTTTCGTTTATTTCTTGGGCAGCATGATTTCGGCGATGGCGGTGGCCATGGTCGTGCCTTTTTGGTTGGCCATCAAATGTTTGACCTGAACGATATGACGTCCTTCTTCGTCGACCATTTTGTCGACCACTTCGCCCGTTTGAATGGTGATGTCGCCGGTGAAGGCGGGGCCGCGATAGGAGCATTTGGAGTGGACGACCATGCCATGTTCGCCCGCCCAGCCGCTGAAATAATCGGTGATCCACGACCCCATGCTGGCCCCATAGCCATAACCGCGAGGCATCCCGATGCGCCGCGCCCAATAGGGAAACAGATGCCCGCGTGAGGGGCCGAAATAGGCACCATCGGTCAGTTCGGGGTTAATCAGCTGCATCGCCGGATCATTTTCATAGCCGGCCATTTCACGGGTAAAGCCCATGGCTTCTAGGTCATTGATCCGCAGATCCATCGTGCCCCAGGTGTTGACCAGATAGGCGCGCCATTCGGTGGCCAGACTGGCGATGGAATGCGGGCCGAACACCCGTTCGGGCAGTTTATCACCGACATTGACATCATCCCACCAGCGTTCATCATGCCCCATATCATGCAGCATTTTGATCCAGCTGAATTTGCGATCTTCCAAGGAAATGAGGTCTTCCGTGCTCCATTCGGGGTCTTCGGTGTTGGTTAAATCGACATTTTGCGCTCCGGCATGGGCCAGATAACGGATCGAGGTAGAGCGTTGTTTGGCGATGGCTTCGCCGTCTTGGTTGGTGTAATTATTATCGCCGCGCTGGAAACAGGTGGTGCCGGCAAAGCTGGTTTCTTTGACCGCATAATCAAATGGGATACGGGTGTTGTAAATGGTGTCGCCCGCACAAATACGCGGGCCATAGAACCACCATTCATCGCCGCCAAACAGCAGATGCGAATTGGGGATACAGCCGACACAGGCCGGGGCCGCGCCGTGGCCATCATCGGTGGCGATGGGGAAACTTTGTGGGGCGATTAGCTTGCCAAAGCGGCTGGCGGCGGAAAAGGTGGGGTCATAATGCAGCAGATTGGGATAATGCATGGCATGAACCCAGCGGCGGATGTCATTGTTGCCGATGGCTTCGCGCAGCGGCGAGGATTCACAGGGTTTGCCAAGATATTGGTCGATGTCGGAGCAGTCTAGAATTGCGTCGGCCATGATGTGCCCTTTTGCGAAATGGATACATCTCCATTGCTGATGAGGGGGCCAAAGGCAAGCGCCAGCCAATCGCGGTGGCGGTGGTTTGCGGCATGGAAGTATTGGCTGGGGCGGGAGGATTCGAACCTCCGCATGGCGGCATCAAAAGCCGCTGCCTTACCGCTTGGCGACGCCCCAGCAGACCGGACCGATATAGTCCGTGTCAGGATGAGGCGCGCTTAGCGGCAAGTTACCGGCTTGAAAACCCCCTTTGCGTGTTAAATTGCTATTAGCTGAGCTGGTGGTGGATAAATTGCATCTGCTGGGCCAATAATTCACGCGCTTCGGGGGCGTGGGGGCGCGTGGGGGATGGCATGGATGGCCCAATGGAAAGCGGTGCATCCGCAGTTTAGGGTCTGAACCCATATTTAACAGCATCGAGGCATCAAAATGGCGAACATAACGGACGGAAATGCACGTAGGAGAGGCTTATTGCCCTCTTCAAGGGCATTTTCGTTCGAGATGGAAGCCATTTTGATGTCCCCCTATTTTCCAGTAGGATTGGGGATTTGACCAGAATGGCCCATTTCTGCGTCGGCTCG
>JBEAOQ010000008.1:0-6246 GCA_041164845.1 Pseudomonadota bacterium
TGAAAGCAATGCACAGGTGATGGATGCGATCCGCGTCAATGACCGATTGGGGCGCGGCGATGGCTATATCACCGGCTTACCCGCCACCTATCGCAAAATTGACGCGGCGGCGGTGAACGCAGCGGCGGTGGAATTTTTGCAACCGCTCGATATGCTCTTTGTCGTGGTTGGGGATAAAGCGGCCATCGCATCGCAGTTGAAGGATGTCGGGATCGCGGTAGAATATGCCCCCTCCCCGCCCTCTACTGGGCCGACTTCCGCTGGCAATTGACAGCGGCGAGGTTTCGCGGCAAAGCAGTCTTATTAACATCTATGTAAGGAACAGATTATGAGCGTTGCCGGCAGCTATAACATCAGCATCAAAACCCCAATGGGCGATCAAACCGCCCTGTTCACCGTCAACGTCGATGGTGACAGCTTTTCGGGCAGCAGCGTCGGCGCGATGGGGTCGATGGATGTCGCCGATGGCCAAGTGGACGGCGACACTCTGACATGGAAAATGGACATGAAAGTGCCAATGCCAATGACTCTGGACTGCGACGCCGTGGTCGATGGCGATGCCATCACCGGCAATGTCCGCGCCGGCGCATTTGGCAGCATGGCGATGAGCGGCACCCGCGCCTGATAGGGCGTGTCATCCGAAATTACCGAAAAAGGGTCTGATTTTCAGGCCCTTTTTTGTGTCCCTAGACCCTTTACCGATCAGGTTTGTTTTTCCTGATCGGGGAATGGTCTAGAGCATCGTGCTGAAAAGTGGGAACCGGTTTTCAGCTAATAACGATGCGATAACAAAGACCTAGAGCGGGCATTCTGATTCAGATTTAACGCTGCCCGCTCTAGGATGATGAGATCAATTTGATCCATCGTCGCCCCGTGCTTGACACGGGGTTTGGCTGTTGTTCAAACGCCATCCAATATCGATATCCGCCAATTGATGTCGACGATCCCGATTAACGCATTTTCTGAAGGAAAATAGTTTTCCTATAACACCGTTCAAAGTCAGCCCAGCCCCGTGTCAAGCACGGGGCGACGATGTTAGCTAAACGCATCAGACTCAAATATCGCAAAAAAAGGGGCGGATCGCTCCGCCCCCATCTTATTTCAACGGGACTGGATTAAAACCCAATCACCAAAGTCGCGCTGACCGTGCGTGGTGCGCCGATTTGCGCATTGCCCGGATTGCCATAGGTTGATGTGCCCGTTGTGCGGCTAAATGTGTTGGTTTGGATCAAACCGGTGGCGCTGGCCAAGCTGCCGACATAGAATTTGTCGAACAGATTATAGACGTTCAGCTGGACATAGCTTTTGTCATTCAAGCCCAGTGATTTGAGATTCACCCGCGCATCCAGATTGACCAACCAATAGGCCGGAGCCGTCGCACCATATATTTGCGCGGTGGCCGTGGTTTGCGCGCCTGATAGAGCAGGTGTGGTGCAAACAGGAACCGCAACCGCCGTGCAAGCCTTAGCCCCGGTTGGGATAAAGGCTCCGATATAGGTCGCTTCATTGGTGTCAAAAATCGCCCGCGAACCCGTGCGTTTGGCGGTCACCCCAATATCGACAATGCCAATGCTGCCGCGCACAGCGGCGCCAAAGGTAAAGTTGGGCATCCCCGCTTCACGTTTGCCCGCCGTATTGGCGGTGATGGGCGTGCCGTCGCCATTTTTGCCAATTTCAATATTATCGCGGATTTCCGATTTGATATAGCTGCCAAACAGATGGAAATTCAGCTTAGGCAGGACATCGACCGAAATATCGCCATCGACGCCATATTTCTTCACGCTACCCAAATTGCGATAGACATTGGCGTCTAGGATCGGATCATAGGCGCTGGCCAGCCGGTTTTGGAACTGGTTGTAAAAGGCCGAGAAGGACGCTTGGATTTTGTTGCTGCGATAGCGCACACCCATGTCGAAATTGTCGGTGGTTTCAGACGTCGGCTGCGCTTGGGCGGTATTCGCGGGATAATAAAACGCATTATACAGGCTGTCTACCGCCGGAACCGATAGGCCTTGCGAGAAATTGGCGAACAGGCTGCTGTGATCGCCAAATTTATAGACAAAACCAACGCTGGGCAGCAATTTCTTATAGTTGAAAATGCGTTGTTGCGGCCCCGCCTTACCGGTTACCACATTGGTGGCGGCGTTAAAGCCATAGACATTGGCCGGCACCGCCGCATAGGCTGCGTTCAAGGTCGCATCTTGGCCAAAACAATCGACAAAACCGCCCGCCGAAGTGGTGAAGCAATAGTTGGTCAAATTGCGCTTGTAAAATGGCAGGGCCAAACCAAGGTTTACCGCCAATTTATTGTCCATAAATTTGCCGCTATATTCGGCGGAGAATTTGTGGAGAATGGCATAGGACAGACGATCCCGCTTTTGCATATTGGCGCCATTGGCGGTGGCGATTGGGATATTGACGGTGAACACATCCACCGGGCTGCCATCGGCCAGCAATTTGCCGACTTCGCCGGTTTGGCGGTGGGGCGCCCGGTCATAGCTATAGCCAAAGCGGACGGTCTGCGTCGGGGTCACATCCCAGCGCAGATTGGCGATCACCCCCAAACGCTTGGTCTGGGTTTGGCTAGGGGCCAGCACCGTCACCTGATCGAGAATATCGCCGTCACCGTTCAAATCGCGGCCAAAGAAATAGCTGCCGTTGATAAAGCCGGTGTAGGTGCCGCCAGCAATCGTGGTGGTTTGTTCACGGCCAGTCACCGTGCCGCCGCCATTGGCCTTGACGAATTGATAGGAGGGATCAACCGACAAAACCAGCTTGTCCGACAGGTGAAATTTTGAACTGATGCGGATATTGCCGGTGTTGGATGGGTTAAACCGGCGGTCAAATTCGGTGCCGCAGCTGGCTTGGTTAACCGGCGCAGCCGCAACAGCATCGGCGACACCGGCATTGGCACCGGCCAAAGCGCAAGGGTAATTGATGTTGTAAAAACGCTCAGCCGAGGTGATCGGATAGCGATTGCCGCTGTTTGGCCCGGGCACCCGCGCAACCGCGCTGATCGCTGACTGGGTCTGATCGGTGCGCAATGGCAGTGAACCAAAGAAATTGTTACGATTTTGGTTATAATTGACCGCTATGGCAATAAAATCACTGCCATTAAGCGGTTGATAAATTTTAAAATTATACTGCTGCTTGTTGATCTTGCCGTAATTGTTAAACGGCACGCGGTTTTTGGCGGTGCTGGCCGAGAAAAAGGCGCGCAGCCCACTTTTGGTCAGATTGCCGGTTTCCACCTTGCCAAACATCCGGACAAAATCCCATTCGCCGATCGACGCCGACAGGGTTGCGCCCAAATCTTTGTCCGGTGTTTTGGTGCGATAATTGACCGTGCCGCCAACCGCCGAAGCGGTGGGGCTGTCGATGTCAGTGGTGCCCAGATTGACATTGACCTGTTCAATCAATTCCGGATCAATTTGTTGGTTGGAAAAAATCGCATAATTGCCCGAATCATTCAGCGGAACCCCGTCAAAGGTCAGGCTGATCCGGCTGGCGTCAAAGCCGCGAATCGACAAAGCACCGCCCGCCGAGCCATAGGCATCATTGTTTTGAAACGACACGCCGGGCACTTGGTTGATGGTGTCCAAAATCGACTGGCCGGGGTTTTGCCTTTGGATATTTTCCGCAGTCAACACCGCCTTGGCTTTGGCCGTATCGGGGGATGACACACCGCCCACCGCTTGGGTGGTGGTTTTTGTGCCGATCACGATAATCTCTTTTTCAAAATCAATCGAGCCGGTCGACTGAGCAAAGGCAGGCGTGGCCAAGGCACAAGCCAGCGCCACACTGACCGAGCTGGCGGCGAGAAAATTCTTAGTCATAGTGCAAACCCCTGAAAGCCGGAATATCCGGAAAATACAGCATAATGTGCAAGGAAATGCGACATTTCTAGCCGAAAACACACCATACAAACACAGGCCAAAAACCCATGCGAATCGGCAGAATCACAGAACCCTTCAGCACGTCATAGCCATGCTGATAAGCCATCTAAACAGGGCAATGTGACGTTGTTTTGACAAAATGGCTGATAAATCGCACCGCATAGACATGAGTGTAATTTAGTAATAAAATACATCATGAAACTATGCCTTAATGCCAAAAATATCTGCAATTCTGACAATCCACGCAAAAATACACAATCACCCCCATTCGAATCTTGCTGCACTGCGGTATTTGTGCAACGGATTCCCGATCAGGCGCGGGAGTAGGGCATGATGTCGCATAATCACCATGACCATGGCCATCACCACGGCCATCAGCATGGGCATCATCACGGCCATACGCAGGGACACACCACCAACAGCCCCGCTTTCATCATCGCTATCAGCCTCAATCTGGTCTTTGTTGTCACCGAGGTTGCTGCCGGACTATACAGCAATTCCATGGCTTTATTGGCCGATGCTGGGCATAATCTGGCCGATGTCCTCACCCTAATCCTCGCCTGGGGGGCCAGCAATTTGGCCGCCCGCGCCCCTACTGCCCGCTATACCTATGGCTTCAAAAGCTCGTCGATCTTGGCGGCGCTGGCCAATGCGGCGCTGTTATGGGTGGCTTTAGGGGCCATTTTGCTCGAAACTTTGCGCCACCTCTTCACCCCAGCGCCGGTGGCGGGCATGATGATGATGGCAGTGGCGGCGGCGGGAATTGTGGTCAATGGTCTGTCGGCCATGCTGTTTGCACGCGGGCAAAAAGATGATCTCAATTTGCGCGCCGCTTTTCAACATTTGCTGGCCGATGCGGCGGTATCGGCGGGAGTGGTGGCGGCGGGGGCGCTGGTGCTGTGGACCGGCTGGCGCATGGTTGATCCGGTGACCAGCCTGATAATCACCGCGATCATCGGCATGGGCAGCTGGTCATTGCTGCGCGATTCGCTGCGGCTGGGGCTGCTGGCGGTGCCCGATGCGATTGATGAGGGCGACGTGCGCGCCTTTCTAACGGGCCAAGCGGGGGTGGCGGCGCTGCATGATCTCCATATCTGGCCGATGAGCACCACCGAAACCGCGCTGACCGCGCATTTGGCGATGCCCGACGGCGCGCCGGGCGATGGATTTTTGCACGATCTGGCCGCAGAATTGCAGATGAAATTTGGCATCCACCACGCCACCATCCAAATCGAAAGCGGCGATGGCGGAGCATGTAAATTGCATCCGGATGCGGTGGTTTAAACCAAACGCCACGCCAATTCTTCGCCCGCATGAAACGGCACCAACCTAATCGCACCATGTTCACAGACGGCAGGAACGCTCTGCACCGCCCGTTCCAAAGTCACCGTCCCCTCATTGACCGGCAGACCATAAAAACGCGGGCCATTTAAGGATGCAAAAGCTTCAAACTTATCCAGCGCCCCCTCTTCATCAAACACCGCCGCATAGCTTTCCAAGGCGAAGGGCGCGTTAAATATCCCCGCGCAGCCACAGGATGATTGCTTATTATGCACCTCATGCGGGGCGCTGTCGGTGCCAAGGAAAAACTTGGGCGATCCCGATGTCGCTGCCTGCCGCAGCGCCAACCGATGCAGCTCGCGCTTGGCCACTGGCAAGCAATAGGCATGGGGCCGCAGCCCGCCGGCAAACATCGCATTGCGGTTGATATGCAGATGTTGCGGGGTGATTGTCGCCGCCACTTGCGGCCCCGCCGCCAACACAAAATCAGCGGCTTCCTTGGTGGTGATATGTTCAAAAACAATTTTTAATTCGGGATAATCGCGGACCAACCCCGCCATCACCCGATCAATAAACACCGCCTCGCGGTCGAAAATATCGACCGCGCTATCGGTCACTTCGCCATGCACCAGCAATGGCATCCCGGCCTTTTCCATCGCCGCCAATGCGGGGCGGATCAGCGCCATATCGCTGACCCCATGCGCCGCGCCGGTAGTGGCGTGGGCGGGATAGAGCTTGGCGGCGGTAAATACCCCCGCAGCATGACCCTGCGCCAACATCGCCCCATCCACGCCATCGGTTAAATAGGCCACCATCAGCGGGGTGAAATCTGGCCCAGCCGCCGCCACAATCCGATCCCGATAAGCCCGCGCGCCGTCGATGCTGGTCACCGGCGGCGACAGATTGGGCATGATGATTGCCCGGGCAAATTGCCGCGCCGTATGGGGCGCCACCGCCGTTAACATTGCGCCATCACGCAGATGGACATGCCAATCATCGGGGCGGCGGATGGTGATGCTGGTTATTGTCATAAATCCAGTTATATGCCAATTTATGACTCCCGCCACCC
>JBEAOQ010000009.1:0-5855 GCA_041164845.1 Pseudomonadota bacterium
AGGCGCGGAGGGTGCAGAGAATGGGGATGGGCTGGATGAAAGCAAATATATGATTCCATTTTTTATGTCGACAATATCATTCTCAACATTTCACAATATCTCTGCGTCTTCCTTTTTCCTCTGCGTCTCTGCGTGAACCCATTCTTCTTTTAATATCGACCATTTGCGATTGCCCTGGGGGGTAATACTATTACGTGACGTCATAAGTTTGAAATATCATAGCGAACATAGCAAGATGCAGTCAACCGCAGGTCAGCCTATCCAGTTCTGGTGATGGATTGATCCTACGCTCGCAATGACGGGCTGTTTATCAAACGGCTGCTATGGCTGAATGTCGTGGCTTTATTTCACCGCAGCCAATTGTCCCAGCATCAGATCATTGGCCTGTCCACCGGCATGGATCACCATCTCATCATAATTGCGAATATCGGTGATGGCATATTCAAACCGGCGGTTCATCTCCAGCTTTTTGCCGAACATCCCCGATGGATGGCCTTTGCCAAACAAAGCGCCGCCAATATTCATAATGTTTTGGGCAGATTCGACGGTTTTGGTCGCGCCCGATGTGATGTCTTTGATTTCGGCGAAACTTCCAGCCTCGACTATCGGTTTGTTGAGGATCATTTTGGCGGGTTTGCCATTGGTATCCATCAGATAGATCAGGCTGCCGCGATTGGAGATGGCCAGTTCGGACGAGACTTTGACCGATTGCAGCAAGCCGCCGCCATTGCTTTTGGCAGGTTCGGCAAAATCGACAACATAGACCACATTGAGCACCGGAATTTTGGCGGTGCGGGCATAGTCATATTGGGCGGTATAGACGTTGGAGGCGTTGAAATCCATAAACCGCATCACCAAAGCAATATTGTCGCGGTTGGTCATCCCGCTGGGCCAAAAGGCGACACCATCGGCGTTGTCATCGCCTTGCAAATTGATCGTCACCTTGTGGCCTTGTTCTTCGGTTTTGACCTTTTGATAATATTTCGAGGCATAATAGGCGGCGGGATCGACCAGACTGATACCGCTGGCGGTCAATTTCTTTTGGAAATCTGCGTAGATGGCGTCGGTCATATGTTGCAGATCGGCTTCGGTGGCACCGGTCAGATGGGCGATGACCTTGGCTTTGTCATTGCCTGACCAAAATCCGCCGCCGTCACGATCAACTTTTTTGTTGATAAACACCACCGAAAATTGGCCCAAAACGGCTTGGCTTAGCCCTTTGAAACCCTCTTGATGTTCATAATAGACCGGGCCGCTGCCGTGGTTGTTCATCGCTTTGCTAATCATGCCGTCAAACGGCCCCGCCAGCGCGGGTGCGGTGGAGAGGCTAAGCAGCGACAGAGCTGCGGCGGTGCTGATGATTTTGTGGATGGCAGATGTCATGGCAATTCCTCTGTTTGCGATAGTGTAATGTGTAATCGCGGCTTATGCTTGTTACAAATGCTGTAAGCAAAGAAAAAAGACAATACATTCAATTGGTGAAACGGGCGGTTTGGCGATGCGCCGGATAGTTGGGCAGCCGATCTATGCTGTGCGGCGCAAGATGATTTACCGGGCCAATGGGTTTGGCGTGGGTTCGCCGATTTTGGTCAATATATTGGTGTCGCGGTGGTGAAAGGGTTCGGCTTGACCACGGATCATCAGCACGGTGTCTTCGTCATAGGACCATGTGCCGTTGTCGTTGATGGTGACGGTGATGGTGAAGCTGTCGGTGCGGAAGGCTTGTTCGAGAAATGCGATGGAGCATATGCCGGCTTCGGTGCTGCCGCGTGCGGCGGTCAGGGTGAAGCTGGTAGCATCGGCGGCGGCGTGGCCGGTGGCCAGCGCGGTTTGGCCGCGTGGGATGGTCAGGGTGTGGATCACCGCGCCGGTTGCCGGTTCCCACAGCCAATAGCCGACCTGATCGTGATAGGTTTTGACCTGACCTGGTTTGGTGACATGGGCGTGATAACGTAGGCCATAGAGCAATTGCGGGCCGTTGGTTTGCGGGTCAATCGGTTGCAATTCAATGCGTTCGATAAAGGCTTGGGTTTTGGCGCCTTCGGCTTTGGGTTTGATGTCAATGCCGCGTTTGCCCTGAAATATACCGGCCATTTGGGTCAGTGGGCCAAGATTTTTGAGGGTGTTGATGTCGATGGGGTGAGGTTCGGTGTAGATGTCGGTGGGGGTGTTAGACATAGTTGGCTCCGTGGTTTGATGGAGCTGTTATTGAGAGGGGGCGGGAAGATTGCAATGGGGTGTTGCATCGACAGTCCCCACCCCAACCCCTCCCCTAAAGGGGAAGGGGCTTTTAGGCAGCTATAATCACCCGAACTCCGGCAGTTTCCAACATGGTGATGGTTTCGGGCGAGACTCCGCCATCGGTGATGATGATGTCGACCTCATCCAGACCGCAGACGATAGCCCCTGATGAGGACGCGAATTTTGTCGAGTCTACCAGCAAGATCACCTGTTCGGCGCGGTCAAGCAAGCGGCGTTCGGCAGCGACCAGCACGACATCTTGTTGCATCACCCCCTGTCGGCCAACAGCGGCAGCGCCCATAAACAATTTGGGGGCGTGAAAGCGCGGCATCGAATCTTCCCCAGATGGCGCAAGGATGATGTTTTGTTCGCGGAACACCGCACCCGATGGCACCAATATCCGCGTGCCAATCTGGCCGAGCAGGGCGGTGACAATATGCAGCGAATTGGTCAGCACCGCCAGATCCATTCCCGCCAGATGCGGGCAGATTTGCAGCGTGGTCGAACCGCCGTCGATCATTACCCCCTCGCCCCGCTCACACAGCTGGGCGGCGGCGCGTCCAATCGCCTGTTTAGCCGCAAGGTTCTGGCTGATCGCTTGGTCAAAGGGCGTGCCTGTCAGGTGTAACAGGCTTTCGGCGGCCACCGGCGCGGGCGGGTCAGCCAGCTTGGCCCCGCCATGCACGCGGATAATCTGCCCCGCCTCCTCGAGCCGCGCCAGATCGCGGCGGATGGTGGCGGGGGAGGCGGATAGGCGCGATTCCAGCTCACGATAGCTGACGAAGCCGGTCTGGCCCAAGGCCTCGCGGATCAGCTGTTCGCGGATGGTGCTGTGCATCAGCCAGCCTCAAGTTGATCGAGCGTTTTGCCTTCATTGCGCGGTGCCCAAATCCAGCCGATCAAGCCGCTGGCTACCAGAAAGCCGGTCAAAATCCATGCGAGGAGCTGGAAATTACCAGCGGCCAGTGACGGCACGACCAGACTGAAAATACCCAAGCCGATCCGCACCGTAGCAAAGGTGACGCCCTGTGCGGTCGAGCGGATTTTGGTGGGAAATAGCTCGGCGCTCCACAGCTGGAAAAAGCTTTGCGCGCCAAAGCCGCCGGCTATACCCATAATCAGGATATGGGCGATGACCACTTCCAATTTGAAACCAAATATCGCCAGCAAAGCCATGCCGAAAATATGCATCACGGCGGAAATGGCGAAGAGCGTCCGATGCGGAACTTTGTCCGACAGGCGCATGAAGATGCCGAAAATCGACACCATACCAATGCCAAAATAGGCAGCTGGAACAAAGGTTGAAGTCCATTCGGGCAGGTGATTTTGTTCGATCAGATAGGGGGTGAAGAAACCATTATAGCCCGCCCACAGATTCCACAGCCCATACATCGAAATCAGATAGAGCATCGCGCCGAGATAGCGCGGTTGGAACAAGGCTTTGAAATCAATCAAGGGAGTGGCCTTTGTGCGATTGGCCACAGCGTCTTGCCAGCGTTCCGATTCCGCCATTTTGGAGCGCAGGAAGGTAAGCGCCAAGGCCAAAACCGCCAGATGGATAAACAGCCAGCGCACCCCTGAAATGCCGAATGGTTTGAGAAAATAGGCCGCAACCAACACCGCCACCGGCCCCAGATACCACAGCATCTGGGCGACACCCGAATGGGCGCCGCGTTTGCCTTCGGGTGCTTGTTCGGCGATCAGCGACCATGAGGCGGGAATATCGGCCCCCACCGCCAGCCCCACCAGCACATAACCCAATATCAGCATCCAAGGCGTAGCGGCAAAGATCAGGAACATCATGCCGAAAGCGTAAAACAACATATCATATTGGTAGATTTTCTTGCGGCCAAATTTGTCGCATAAAATACCGCCAATCAGCGCACCAACGCCCGCCGAAATGGCATTGGCGCTAAAGGCGGCGATCATGCCGACGAAGCTGTCGGTTAATTTGAAGTCAGTTTTCCAAAAGCTGAGCGCCACAGAACCGGCAACAATCGAGCCTGAATCGATATAATTGGCCAATCCCGCAAGGATAGTATTTCGCCAATGGGCTTTGTCGGTCATGGTGTCAGTGGTCATAATTTGCTCTCCGCCAATATGGTTTTGTTTATTTGGTCAATTTTTGTCACGCCGGTCAGCGCCATGGCCACCCGCATTTCGGCCTCGATCAGACCCAGCATCTGTGAAACCCCAGCCTCGCCAGCAGTGGCCAAGGCATAGGCCCAAGCGCGGCCCAGCAGCACCCCCTTGGCCCCCAAGGCCAGCATCCGCACCACATCCAGCCCCGAACGCACTCCGCCATCGGCCAATATCGTTAGGTCATCGCCCACCGCATCGGCGATTGCAGGCAGGGCGCGCACTGTGGACAGCACCCCATCCAATTGCCGTCCGCCGTGGTTCGAGACGACAATCCCATCAGCGCCCAATTTGGCTGCCTGTTTGGCGTCTTCTGGGTCGAGGATGCCTTTGATAATCAGTGGGCCTTGCCATAATGCGCGGATCTCTTCCATATCGCGCCAGTTGATGGATGGATCAAAACTGCCGCGCATCCATGCAAAGAAATCTTCGATACCGGTTTTGCCATTCATCACCGGCACGGCATTGCCCAATTGATGCGGGCGGCCCATGATGCCGACATCCCAAGCCCATGCGGGGCGCATCGCCCCTTGGGCAAAACGGCGCAGATTGCCCCAGAAACCCGGCGCACCGGCCAGACCGCTGTGAACATCGCGGTAGCGGCTGCCCGGGACAGGCATATCGACGGTGAAGATCAGGGCGTTGCAATGATCGGCGGCCTGCGCCAGCAATTCGCGCATAAACCCGCGATCACGCAGCATATAAAGCTGGAACCAAAAGGGTTTTTGCGCGGCAGATGCGACTTCGTGCAAGGGACAAGCCGAGACGGTGGAGAGGGCGAAGGGGATGCCGGCCTTTTCCGCTGCCCGCACTGCCTGACATTCACCGCGCCGCGCATTTAACCCAGCCAAGCCGATGGGGGCCAGCGCCACCGGCAGGGCGAGATTTTGGCCGAAAAGACTGGTGGTCAGGTCGATGTCGGACACATCGCGCAAGATGCGTTGGCGCAGCGCAATATCGGCCAGATCGGCGGTATTGCGGTGCAAAGTATGTTGGGCATAAGAGCCACCGTCGATATATTCGAACAGGAAATGCGGCAATCTGCGGCGTGCGCCTTCGCGGAAATCGGGGATCGAGGCGATTTTCATGCGGATTGTTCCGTTTGGGATTCTGGAATGGCTTGCTGCCAGCTTTGGCGCAAGCTGGCAATGTCGGCGTTGAGCGGCGCGATGCGTGTCAGGCTGCTGGCGGGGCGCAAGCTGGGGTCGATCAGGCGAAGCGCGCCGAATGAGACATCAGCCTCGGATGCGGCGGTGGTGACATGTGTGTCAGGGCGCAATGATGCGAGGGCGCGGGTGAAAATTTCCGATGCGGCAAAGCGGCCTTCGATCAACAATTTGCCGGATGCGCCGATAAGGTCGAGCGACACATCGGCCATCAGCGCGGCATAGAGCGCGACGGCGGCGGCACGGGTGTCTGGGTCGCTGGGTTGATTGATCCAGCGCGGCTGGGCATCGGGGAAGGGGCCACAGCCG
>JBEAOQ010000010.1:0-3309 GCA_041164845.1 Pseudomonadota bacterium
TGGCTGCTGCTGGTGGTGCTGCTGCTCCGGTAAATAAATTTGGCATTATGGAAATGATGTTTCCGGGCGGAAGTCCTAATTGGATTGCGCTTTCGACCGGTATCATTCTGGTGATTATGTCATTCGGCACTTTCTTTATTCTGTTCACCAAATGGGCGGATCAGAACAAAATCATCAAGCAAGGCCGTGAATCATTGGGTGCTTTCTGGAAGGCACCATCTTTGCGCGAAGGCGCGGCCAAGCTGGACAAGAACAGCGCATGGCGTCAGCTGGTTGACGATGGCCTAAGCGCCGAAGAACAAGCGGCAAAAATGACCGATGCTACTGAATCGCATGATTGGTTGCATGGCTCGCTGGCCCGATCAGAAAATCTCATCAATGGCCGTTTGGCTGGTGGCCTGCCCTTCTTGGCGACTGTCGGCGCGACCTCACCCTTTATCGGTTTGTTCGGCACCGTGGTCGGTATTTACCGCGCATTGATCGCCATCGGCATCGCCGGTTCGGCCTCGATTGACAAGGTCGCAGGGCCAGTGGGTGAAGCCTTGATTATGACCGCGCTTGGTCTGTTGGTGGCTGTGCCTGCGGTGTTGGCTTACAACTTTCTGCAAGCCCGTAACAAGGGTATCGCCGAAGGGCTGTCGTCGTTCTCGACCAGCCTGCTCGCCAACTTCAGCTCGAATGGCGCGATCAAACCTGCTGCCAAGGCTGCGGCACCGGCTGCTCCTGCCAAGGCAACGGCCAAGGCATAAGTAAACACCCCGCACCGCGTAGGACATAATGTTTGGCGCGGTGTTCAGGGCTTGGCTGGGCCATGGCGTAACCCATGGCAGTGTCAGGCCCCGCATGGAAATTGGTTGGGTTCCATCAGGAAACCCACCATGCAAGGATAGGATGAAACGATGGCGATTTCGCTAGGCGGCGGGGGCGGTGATGTGAAGCCCATGTCGGATATCAATACCACGCCGCTGGTGGATGTGATGTTGGTTCTGTTGATCATTTTCTTGATCGCGGTTCCGATTGCATTGCAAACCATTCCCAAACTGGTTGTGCCGGTGATGGTGTCCACTGAATCAAAAGATAAGGTGGAAAATCTGTTGTTGACCATCAGCACCACCGATGCTGGGGGGCGCAATGCCGGTGATCCTGGCTTTGAAGGCGCGCAACGCGGCGGAGAATGCCGTGTTTATTTCAACAATTTGACGCCGGTCAATGATGCTGAACTGCGCGATATGGCCTTTAAACGGCTGGACAATATTGTGAAACGGGCGGGCGGAGCAGAGGCCTTGATAGCTAACCCCGAGCTGATTCCGCAGGTGCATATTCGTGCCGACGTCAATGCGCCGTGGCGCTGTGTCGCGGGCACCATTTATAATGTGCAGCTGTCCGGCTATCCGACGGTGGGCTTTATCTCGACACCGGTTGATCCCAACGGTTAATTTGCAATCATAAATTTGGGGGCCGATCAATGCGGCCCTAAATTGGAAATTTCAGGAGTATAATTCCATGGCAATGTCAGGCGGCAAGGACGATGGTTCGCCGATGATGGAAATGAACACAACGCCGTTGATCGACGTTATGCTCGTGCTGCTCATCATGTTTATCATCACCATTCCTGTGGCAACTCATGCGGTGAATATTGATTTGCCCTCGGCGCAAAATCCGCCGCCAAGCACCCCGATAAAACCCGATAAGAACAAGGTTGTTATCACCCCAACCAATCAAATATTGTGGAACGGCAATGCGGTCAATTCTGGGCAATTGGTGTCGCTGTTGAAGCAAACTATGGCCATGGCTATTGAGCCAGAACTGCAATATCAACCCGATCCGCAGGCTGGGTATGAATTGTCGGTAAATGTGCTCAACATCATCAAGGGTTCCGGCGTGACCAAATTTGGCTTTGTCGGCAATGAGAATTTCCTCTCGATCAGCCGCGCACCGGGAACGCCCAAGCCGAATTGATTTGGCTGTTCGTGATTTGAATAGATAGGGGCGGAGCAATCCGCCCCTTTTTTGTGCAATGGCTTGGGGGGATGAATTTACGTCATTACGCGGCATTTTTGTGCCTTCGTGTCTTCGTGTGAAATATTTTCCTTTTTTCCCCGCACCTCCGCGTGAGATATTTTTTTGATGGGTGGATTACCCCTCCGTCATTTCCTGCGGGAATGCGACCTCCGTATTTGCGCTAGAGCCTGATGACTTTAGGTCACCGACTCATAAACTTCATCCAAATTCGAGCTGATGCGAGTTTGATGAGGGCAAGATAGTTTTCGGGATGCTTTTCGTATCGCGTTGCGATGGCACGATAGTGTTTGATTTTACTGAAGAACCTCTCGACTGCGTTGCGTAGTTTATAGAGGGTGGCGTTGAAGGGTGGTTTGCGAACCCGCTGCGGCATGAGCCTGACATTCGCCTGAACACCGCGTTTAGCCATCTCGCAGTGCAAGGCATCGGAGTCATAAGCGCGGTCGCCAAGCAGGACATCACCTGGAGCCAGACTGTCGAACATGTCGGCGGCGCTGCGCCCATCGTGAGCTTGACCCGGCGTGATCTTGAGAAGGATTGGTAGGCCATTGGCATCGACCAGCGCGTGGATCTTGGTCGTCAACCCGCCCTTTGAACGCCCCCCAAAAGGCTATCTGGGCATCGGGGGTCAACTCCGTCCCCGGCCGTGGTTTGCGGGCCCCCTTTTTACTGTTGGCTCCGTGCTGGTGAACCCTGATCGACGATGAATCAATCATCTGAACTTGCCCCTCATAAGCCCCCGCAACCGCCGCAAACAGACGGTCCCAGACACCTTCTTTGCGCCATCGCACAAACCGATTGTAGCACGTCGTCGCCGGGCCATAGCGCTCAGGAATGTCCGCCCATGGCGACCCCGTCCGAAGCCGCCAGTAAATCCCGTTCAATACCCGCCGATCGTCCACACGGGGCACACCGCGCGGCTTGTTCGGGAGAAGCGGCTCGATAATCGACCACTCAAAGTCACTCAGCTCATATCGACGCAAACTCATCTCCAGTCTCCTTTCAGAAACTGAATCAGATTATCCACAGCTTGGGAATCCCATTTATGAGTTTATGACCTAGTGTCCACAATCACGAATTCATGGGCGATCCCATTTTTCAGGCGGCTTACGCGCGCGGGGTGCAAGCCGTTGGCCAAGACTACCACTGGCACTGGCGGGTCCACACCGGCCTATGGGCGGCACGTCTGGCGGCCAATTTACCAGGTGATTTCGCCGAATTCGGGGTCAATCGCGGGTTTCTTAGTTCAGCTATCATGCAGATGCTCGATTGGAATGCAACCGACCG
>JBEAOQ010000011.1:0-2588 GCA_041164845.1 Pseudomonadota bacterium
ATCGCTTTGATGTCCTTGCCGGTGAAGATTTGCGTCACCAAATGGTCATTAAACGGCTGGGTGGCATTGATTTGGGCGAAATTGACGCTGCCATCTGCGGCGGGGGTGAGGGTAGCGCGCACGCCAAAAGGGTTCATAAAGGCGATTTGCGCCCCGGCACTTTGGGTGGCGGCCAATTGGCCATCGGCGATCAGCTGGCCCAGCGACCCGCCGGTGTTGAACCAATGGCCGGTGGTTTTTTCCGCCCGACTGGCAAGCCAGCCGACCACCCGCCCGCTATAGGCTGCTGCGGCATCGGTGTAGCGTTTGATATAGGCGGCGATGTCGGCACGCGGGGCAAAGCGCGGATAGCTGGCGACATTGGCGTGATTTTGCCCTGAGCCTTGATAGGCCTCGGATTGGACAATGATATTTTTGGCCGATTTACGGGTGACGCGGTGGGTGGTGGGGTCGATGGTCAGGCTGATGTCGGTGACCAGCTTGCCCCATAGTCCGGCGCTGGTCAGCAGGAATTGATGCGTTGGATCGCGGGTGCTGGGCCAATCACAGACATAGGCCCAATGGGTGTGGCCCGAAATGACGACATCAATCCGTGGATCAAGCCGCGCCAATATCGGGCGAATGTCATCACGCGGGGTGCCGTGCAGGCCGGTGCAGCCATTGGGATCGGCGGTGTTGACATCGGTGGTGCCGCCCTGATGGATGATAACAACAATGGCATCGGCCCCGGATGCCAGCAATTTGGGGACAAGGGCATTGGCGGTATCGGCTTCATCGGCCCAGTGGAGGCTGCCCTGTCTGTCGGGCGGGATCAATTGCGGCATGGTCGCGGTGACCAAGCCGATAAAGCCGATGGTGACTTTGTTTGTGCCCTCTCCAAAGCTTTTGAGCGTGGTCGGGGGGAACAGAGTTTCGCCAGTTTCGGTGATTGTATTGGCGGCAAGGAATTGGAATTTTGCCCCCTGATAGGGTTCGAGCGCGCAGGGGGTGCGGGCGGTGAATTTGGCGCAGCCACCATGGGCGATGCGCAAAATTTCTTCGCGGCCACGGTCAAATTCATGATTGCCCAGCGCGTTGATGTCGAGGCCCAAGCGGTTCATCACGCCGATGGTCGGTTCATCCAGATAGAGCGAGGCAAGGAAGGGCGCGCCGCTGACCAGATCGCCAGCGGACACGGTGATATGGTTGGGATGTTTTGCGCGGACGCTGTCAATCGCGCTGGCGAGATAGGCTGCGCCGCCTGCGGGCACTTGCACCACGTCACCCTTGCCATCGGGGACATCGACCGCCTGATGTGGCGGTTCGAGATTGCCGTGAAAATCATTGATGGCGATGATGCCAATGTCGATTGTTTTGGGCGGTGTCGGGCGAGGTGAGAGGGTGGGGTTGGGATGGCGGGTGCAGGCCGCGAGGAGGAGGGTTGCGACGAAGGCAAGACGGGGGACGTTACGCATCGGTCGCGCTTTCGAGATGGTTGAAAGTGAACAGTTTAGATTTAGACCCATATTCGATCACATTGAATCGTCACCCTGAAACAAGTTCAGCATGACGGCTGGGCAAATGTGATCGAATCTGACCCTAGTGGTTCGTTTCTAACATTTGCATCCTTCTGTCGGTTAGCTCATCAGCAAATGTCAAAATCAATCCACTAGCCGCGAAAAGGGGATTGCTGCCTCGTTCTGCAAAGCGGCGGGCATTCACCACAAGCAGCAATAGCGCGTGTTGGGTTTGGGTGGGAGCAATTTTTTCGCATATGGTGTTCGCATATGGAGCTGGCCAGAATCAAATGGGGCCGACATTGCTGTCGGCCCCATCATCGCAGATGTGTCATGAAAGCGCGGGGCATTCCACGGCCACATACTGGTTTGGTTCCGCCGGTGGCTGGGCCTTGCCCGAAGGCAAGATTCCAACACGCCGGTGGTTCCATAGCTGATCTCAACCTCTCCTTGCGGAGAGCGCCTTTTGGGCGATGAGCGCCTGTGGCTGTGAATTTCGTTCAATCGAAATTGAACCAAGTTCATATCCATTCGGCACCCACCCATTCGAGCTTTACCCGTTTGGGCCTCACCCGTTTGGCAGTCTAAATCAGCCGACGATCATGCGCCTCTCGCTGCATCTGCGGTTCGCTTAACCCACCACACAGTGGCGTGATTAGCGTGTTTTCCGATAGAGCTGCGGGCAGCAATTTCGCCACAATTGGGTTACATTTTTCCTTTGTTATTTAGGGGTTTATTCCTAAATAACGGGGTCAAATTTGCCCTCTTGATGATTGAAAGCTGCGCCGATCAAATGAGTCGCGCAAGGGGGTAAAGACAAAGTTATCCACAGGCTGCGGATTGATGGTGGATAAGTTTTTGTGGGGGTCAGGGAGGTGGCGTTAAAGCGAGATGACATCATGTTGAATCGTCATTGCGAGCAGAGCGATATAATCAAGTGCAGGAGATGGATTGCCTCGCTTCGCTCGCAATGACGGGGGTTGTGTATCTTCTTTGCGCCTTTGCGTGAAAAATTTTACCGATCCCTCTGTGCCAACAATCTGAGCCGGAGCGCATTCAGTCGGATAAAACCCGCCGCATCCTTTTGGTCAT
>JBEAOQ010000012.1:0-6770 GCA_041164845.1 Pseudomonadota bacterium
CGGCAAAGACATCAAAGCGATTCTGGAACAGGGCTTTGATATGATCGGCCCCGAACAGGTGCTCACCCCCTCGCAGGGATTTCTCTATCATGTCGATCGCAGCCGCCCAATTGGTTCGCGCATTACCGGCATGACCTTGAATGGCCGGCCCATTGACCCCAAAGCAAGCTATCGCGTCACCACCAGCAGCTTTCTGGCCAAGGGCGGCGACAGCTTCACCGGCTTTACCAGCGGGCGCAACCCAATTGACGGGCCAAGCGACATCGGCGCGCTCGAATCTTGGTTAAAATCGGCGCATCCCCGCGCATTGCCGACCGACATCCGCTGGATCGACGAGCGTCCCGACCTTAGCAACGCCGATAATCCTGCGCCGCCCGGACAGGTGTATTAGAGCATCGTGCTAAAAACCGGTTCCCACCCTTCGACAGGCTCAGGACATGCTTTTTCGCACGATGCTTTTGCTGAAAGGCAGAGAAATTATAAGATCAAGCTAACATCATCTGACTCTAACCCAACAGCCACATCCCCAACATCCGACCAAAGGGAAAGGTGAAAAATCCCGCCAACAGCATCGCGCCAATCACCAATCCGCGCACTGTCCGCCGATGCCGCACCACATTATGCCCCCGCGCCGAACGGACAATCGTCACCAACGACACCAATGTCACCAGCGTCAGCAGATGAATATAGCTAAACCCGCCGTGGTTGACCTGCCTGATCCCCAAAGTCATTACAGCCGTCACCGCCATCAAACTCACCCAGATCCAGCCCATCAGCCGATGCCGCGCATCGCCGCGCCGCCGCCACAACATCACCGGAGTCAGCGCCAAAGCGGGAGCAATCGTCGCCATATGCGCCCAAACAATCCACGGTGCCTCGCCCCAATGCCCCGCCCCGCGCACCACCGCCGCGACCAAACCGGCCAAAATTGCCAAAGCCCCCCAGCCCAATACCCGTTCCAGCCAATCCGGCCCCGTCACCCCTAAGTTATCTGCCACTACAAATCTCCCCAACACCGGACAAAAAGCCCCACTCCCTCAAGCTCAGGGCTATTGCATATAGTATATTGGCTGTCCGATAAGATAGAAAATAGGCACGCGGAGGTGCGGAGGTGCGGAGAAAACAGGGTGATTGGGCATAATTGCGCATAATATGGATTTTTTTAGAGCATCGTGCTGAAAAGCATGTCCTGAGCCTGTCGAAGGGTGGGAACCGGTTTTCAGCTAATAACGATGCGTAAACAAAAACTGAAGGCGGGCAGTCTGATTCAGATTTAACGCTGCCCGCTCTAAGCTGATTAATGTGTCACGAAAGTTTTGACAGCAGAAAAAACCTCTCCGCGCCTCCGCGCCTCCGCGTGAAATTGAATATGCGATAGCCCTCTCCCTTGAGCGGGAGGATGTGAGGGGGTGGCCCGCCCTTGAGATCATACCTTCACCACCCGCACCAAAAGCCAGCGCCACAGCGGCACGGTCAACATCCCCATCTGGCTAAAGGGCACAAAAACATAGGCCAAAGCCAAGCAGAGCAAAGCCCCAAGCACCACCGCTGGCGCGCCGAATTTTTGGAAACTATTGCCCGTCGCCGCCAAGCCCAAATGCTCGACCCGCCACAGCAACCGCCATGACAATAGCCCTGTCACCAGCAGCGTCAGATTGTAAAACTGCGCGGGGACAAAATAGCCGAGATTGGTGCCCAAAAAGGCCGTGGCAAAGGGGGTAAAAGCAATCGCCATCAGTAACATCATATTCGGCCACACCAGCCGCAGATCAAAATGATGTACCCGTTCAAACAGCTGATGATGGCTCATCCAAAATCGGCCAATCACCAAAAAGCTGAGGATAAAGGCAAAAAATTTGGGCCATAAATGCCCCAGCGCCAGCCAAAAATCATGCTCCGTCGAACCCAAAGGCAAATCGGGCACATGCAATTCCAACACCAACAGGGTGATCGCAATGGCAAACACCGCATCGGAAAAAAACAACATCCGCTCCAAAGACAGCGCCCCGCCCGCGCTGGTATGGCTTTGGTCATTGGGTTTCGACATTTTTTCCACCTTATCGTCTATTTACGCTATATATCTGTCATTTCCATACCCTGCTTGTCGAGACAATTCTTCCATGCCCCGCATCTTCATCTTCGGCCTAGGTTACAGCGCCAAAGTCATTGCCGCCCAATTGCGCGCCCAAAATTGGGATATTGTCTCGACGGGCCGCGATGGCAGTTTGCACTTCGATGATGGCGGCAACATCCGCGCTGCACTGGCCGACTCCAGCCACGTCCTCTCCTCCATCCCGCCCGATGGCACTGGGGCTGACCCCGTGCTGGAAAATTACGCCGCCGCCCTTACCGGCAAACATCTTAGCTATCTGTCTTCCACCGGCGTCTATGGCAATACCGGCGGCGCATGGGTTGATGAAAGCGCCGCAACCGGAACTGGCCGAAGAACCGCCCGCGCCGCTGCCGATCAAGCATGGCTCAATCTTGGCGCAAATGTCTATCGGCTTCCGGGCATCTATGGCCCAACCCGCAGCGCACTTGATCGTGTTCGTGCCGGAACAGCCCGCCGTATTGATCTGCCCCACCAAATTTTCAGCCGCATCCACGTCGCCGATCTGGCATCAGGCGTTATCGCTGGCTTAAATGCTCCCGCTGGCGCCTATAATCTGGCCGACAACCATCCATCTTCGCAAAATGCGGTGATCGACGAAGCCTGTCGCTTGCTCAATCTCGCGCCGCCGCCGCTGCAAACGCTGGAACAAGCCGATCTGTCGCCCATGGCCCGCGCCTTTTATGCCGAAAACCGCCGCGTCGCCAACACTAAAGCCAAACGCCTCCTCGGCTGGAGCCCGCAATATCCCACCTACCGCGAAGGGCTAAGCGCGCTAATGCCCCTTCACCTTTAGGGCAGGGCAGTCACATATAGCCGATAAGAAAGGGAAAAGTGGTTCACGCGGAGGCGCAGAGGCGCGGAGAAAACATGCCGGACGGCCATTATTGCGCATAATATGGGAGTTATTGGGGTTGATTAATTTGCCAAGAGAGTTTTGGCAGCAGAATAAATCCCTCCGCGCCTCCGCGCCTCCGCGTGAAATTGAATATGCGATGGCCCTGCCCTCAAGTGTGAGGTTGGAAGGGGGTGGCCCACTCTTCATTGTCACCCCCACCCTACCCACTTAACGCAATCACCAACCCGACCATCGCCAGCCCCGCGCCACCCGCCGCCAATCCCGTCCAGACATAGCCTTCAAACAAGGTCGATAATCCCATCGCAATCACCGGCACCATCACCCCATTATACGCCGCCCGCCCCGCGCCAATCTGCCGGATCAAACCAAAATATAGCGGAAACGTCACCACCGAACCAATTATCGCCAAATAGCCGACCCCCGCCAGATAGGCCGGACGCGGATCAAACACCGGCGCGCCATAAATCACCCACGACACCACCGCATCCGCGCATGTCCCCCACAACATCGCCCAAGCTATCATCGGCACCACTGCTTGCCGTTTGGCCACGTCGCTGGCTTGCAAGACATTGGCAGCCGAAGCCGACAGCAGGGCACAAAGGGTTAACCCCACCCCCATCCCCACATTCACCGATAAGGCCGCAAAGCGATATTCGCGCAGCATCAGCAATCCAATCCCCGCCAGTGCCACCAATGACCCGACCACGAACCGCCGCGACACAACCGCCCCCAAAAATAACCGCGCCATCACCGCATTGGGCACCAGCAACAGGGCAAACATCACCGCCACCAAGCCCGAAGTCAAATGCGCCTCGGCCCGATAGACAAATTGAAAATTCAAACAAAATTGCAGCAACCCGACCCAAAAAGCCAAATGCATTCCCGCTGCATCCAACCGCAGCGCATCCCCCCGCACAAATGCCAACACAAACATCCCGACAGTCGCCAGCGCAAACCGCCATGTAATCGACCACCCCGCCGGAACCACCGAAATCTGGTCTTTAATCACCAGCCACGTTGACCCCCAGATCAGCGCCACCAAGACAAACGCCGCCACGGTAAAAATGCGCGGATGTGCGGTGCGTTTCATAACTCTGCCAAAGCCCGCGCCAATGCCGCGACATCCGCATCACGCGCATCCCAAGCCGTCACCATCCGTGCCCCATCCGCGCCCCAATCGTAAAACCCAAACCCCTGCCTGCGCAACGCCGCCCGCTCCGCCATATTTACCCGCAGGAACACCTCATTGGCCTCGACCGGATAGAGCAACCGGCCCCCCGCCGCCGCGCCAATCTCCGTCGCCGCTGCATTGGCATGGCGGGCATTTTCCAGCCACAAATCACCCGCGACCATCGCCAAAATCTGCGCCGCCAAATAACGCCCCTTGCTTTGCAAATGCCCCGCCCGCTTGCGCCGATACCGCGCCACATCGGCCAGCGCCGGATCAAATAATACCAAAGCCTCGGCCCCCATCCCGCCATTTTTCACACAGCCAAACGACAAAGCATCCATATCACCACACGCATCCGCCGCAGACCCACCCAAAAACGCCGCCGCATTGGCAAAACGCGCCCCATCCATATGCAGCCGAAACCCCTGCGCCCGGGCATATTCCGCAATCGCCGCCAATTCATCGGGCCGGTAAACCAGCCCATATTCGGACGCCTGGGTAATCGACACCGCCTGCGGCCACACCCGATGCACGTCGCGGCGGATTGGCGCGATTACTGCATCAATTCCCGCCACATCCAGCTTGGCCCCATGGCCGTCGGCCAGCATCAATTTCGCCCCATGGGTAAAAAACGCCGGTGCCCCGCATTCATCCATCTCGATATGCGCCTCGCGGTGGCAAATCACCGCGCCATGCGGTTCAACCATGCTGGCCAAAGCCAAACCATTGGCCGCCGTGCCGCTGGCCACCCACAGCGCGACAGATTCCCGCCCAAACAGCGCCGAAAACGCATCATCCATCCGCCGCGACAGCGCATCATTATCATAAGGCGCATCGGCAAAATCGGCATCCCGCATCGCCGCCCAAACAGCAGGATGCACAGCAGCGGCATTGTCAGATAAAAATTGCATAGAGTATCAAACATGCGGACTGCCAAAAGGTCAACCCAATCCTCCCCATTTTGCGTAGCCAAATGGGGAGGGGGACCGCCCGTAGGGTGGTGGAGGGGAAAATCCCCCACACTAACCACATATTTGCATTTTACCGCTATCCCCGACAAAACACCTGCCAAATCCCACTAAGGAAATGCACCACATGAAAGTTCTCGTCACCGGAGCCGCCGGATTTATTGGCTATTCGCTCAGCCAGCGTCTGTTGGCGCGCGGCGATTCGGTTGTCGGGCTGGACGAAGTCAACGCCTATTACGACCCCAGCCTGAAAGAAGCCCGCCTGAAAAATCTGGCCGAGGCGGGCAAAACCCGCTTCACCTTCCACCGCCAAAATTTCGCCGATTATCCCGCCTTGGTGGACTCGCTCAAAGACGAAAAATTCGACCGCATCGTCCATTTGGGCGCGCAAGCCGGGGTGCGCTATTCGATCGAAAACCCCCACGCCTATGTCAGCGCCAATCTGGTCGGCCACCTCAATCTGTTGGAAATCGCCCGCCACCGTGGGCTGGATAATATGGTCTATGCCTCGTCATCGTCGGTCTATGGCGGCAATACCAAACTGCCGTTCAGCGTCGATGACCGCGTCGATCAACCGATTTCGCTCTATGCCGCCACCAAAAAGGCGGACGAACTGATGAGCGAAACCTACGCCCACCTCTATCGCCTTCCCCTCACGGGCTTACGCTTTTTCACCGTCTATGGGCCATGGGGCCGCCCCGATATGATGATGTGGATTTTCACCAAAGCCATCATGCAGGGCACCCCCATCCCCGTATTCAACAATGGCGATATGTATCGCGATTTCACCTATATTGACGACATCATCAGCGGCGTCGTGGCATGTTTGGACACCCCTGCCCCCGATGACGGCGCGGCCAAAGCCGGCGGCAGCACCAAACCCCACCGTCTGTATAATATCGGCAACCACCGCAGCGAACATCTGATGAGAGTCGTCGAAATCCTCGAAGGCGAATGCGGCAAAAAAGCCATCATCGACTACCAACCGATGCAACCCGGCGATGTCCGCCAAAGTTTTGCCGACATCGACGCGATCTCAAACGACCTGGGCTACAAACCCACCACCAGCATCGACGTCGGCGTGCCGAATTTTGTGCGGTGGTATAAGGAATATCACGGGAGTTAAAAAGCCACCACCCCCCTTCGACATGCTCAGGACATGCTTTAGGGGAGGGGGTTGGGGGCGGGGAAGTCCACCCACAATATCACAAACCCAAACCCCAAAATTCCTCCCCCAGCTTGCCGGGGGAGGGGAACTGCCGCAAAGCGGGGTTGAACAGCACCGCCCCCGTCATTGCGAGGAGCAAAGCGACGCGGCAATCTATCACCCAAAACCAGGAAAAGAATGCGAGGGTCACAACCCTCGCGTTCCCATTACATACTGGTAAGCTTTTGTCACAATTTCAGAACCTCTGTCGTTGATACTTTGTTTAGATCAATCCACATAACTGGAGCTTTTCGATTTTTATTTGCTGGCGTATCTAACAACGTAAAACCGCATTTTTGATAAAAATTCACTGATTCAGTTTTTGAATCAACAACCACGAAACGACAACCCACAGCGGGACAAATGATATTTTTTGCCTGACCAAGGGCTAACTTTACAAGATATCGTCCCAGACCGATTCCCCCTACTCGCCGATCAACTGCAAGCCTCGCTAT
>JBEAOQ010000013.1:0-11501 GCA_041164845.1 Pseudomonadota bacterium
ATTTGGGGTTAATTACCGCGACGATATCCGCCGTAATACCCGCCGCCATATTGTTGGTTATAGCCATTATTATAGCCTTGGTTAGTGCCATAATTTTGGTTGTAGCCATTGTTGGAATAGCCTTGGTTATAGCTATTTTCTTCGTCGCATGGGCGGCCATCGCGGTCATAGCGGCGGCCATTTTGATCCCAGTAATAACCATCGCGCCACTGCCAGCCGTTATTTTGCGCGTAATAATTGTCGCGGTCGCGGTGTTTGTTGCCGCTGGAGGCGATGATCGCGCCAATGGCCAAGCCAAAGATGCCGGCGAAAATGGCAGTGCCAGTGGCATCGCCGCCGCCGCGATGGCCCCCTCCCCGATATTGGCCGCCGCCATAGGGATCAGCCATGGCAGGTGTGGCACTGGCCAAAGTGGTGGCGATGAGGGCGGTGGTCAGAACTGCCTTTTTAAGAATATGGGTCATATTCAGTCTCCGTTGCGGTGGGTTGGGGAGCTGACGCCTGATGCCGCTGTGCCCCGATTCGCCGCGTTGGGACTGAATTAGAGGAGCGAGCCTGAACGGATTCGTAAGCATGTTTGCAGCTTAGGTTCAGGAAGAGGGTGTTTTGGTGTGATGGCTTTCTCCACCATCATCGGGGCAGGCAGTGGAGATTTTCCCCATCTGCTTTGCGCCTTTGCGGCTTCGCGTGAAAATGGCGAGGATCTGATTGTCGGCGGGTTTGTTTACATCGCGCGCATCATGTCCCAGCGGGCGTCGGTCATCCAGCAATATTCGATATAGTGGCCGCACATTTCGCGGGCATCGATGTAGAGATATTTGAGTTCATCGCCTGCTATCGCCCGTTCCAGCACCACGGGGAAATTTTGCGCGGCGATGCGGGCGCGGAAAGAGTCCCAATCGCCGGACACGCGCATACAGATGTGGTGGAAATGCATGATCCCGCCGTTGGATGTATAGCCCGAGTAGACGCCAGTTTCGTCCTCAACCACTTGAATCAATTCATATTGTAGATTGTCGATCCAGATAAAAGCGAGGCGGGTGGCGAGTTTTTTGGCTCCGCTGGGGAGTTGCAAGGTCTGGGCTATGTCGAAAATGCGGACGTCGCCGATGGGGGCGCGGGCGGCAAAACTGGCGATTGCGGCTTCGATGTCGGGGGTGATATAGGCGTTTTGGTAATGCTGGCCTTCGAACATGTTGGAATCCTTTGAATGATCCCTCGACTTCGCTCGGGATGAGCGGTGCGGGGTAAGGAGAGTAGTTTAACCCTCGCGGGCCACGTCATAGCGGGACAGATAGCGTTCGAACATCGGTTCTAACTGGCCCAACGACAGGCCGTATTTCGCCAATTTATACTCATGTTTGCCGAATTTATCTTGCGGATTATCGGTGATCCATGCGGCGATTCCGGCTTCGGCCTCAGGGGTAAATTCATCGCCGAGTTGTTGGTATAGCGCCCGCATCGTCGCCATCGGATCTTGCATCATATCGGCATAATGGACATCAATTACTGCATTTTCGCCGTGATTATCGCGGAAATCCATGATGCGGTCGGCGTGTTCCTTGGCTTGCCATGGGTAATTTTGCCCCAGCCATGCGCTATCAATTCGGCCCATATGCATATTGTGCGAAAGCGAAATAATACTGCATAAAGAGCCGGTTGCGGCATAGGGATCACGGTGAGTCCAGATAAAGCGGGCATCGGGATAGATCTGCCGAATCGTATCCAACCACAAGGCATGGCTGGGTTTTTTGACATTCCACACGCCGGGGGCCTCGGATTGCAGCAGTTGCAGGAATTTTTTGTGATATTCATAGGCCGAGGTCATATCGCAGCTGAAGATAAATTCTTTATATTCTGGCAGGATACCCTTGGATTCGATCATCAATGTCTTGAAGTCATGCGCCATAAAAAACACGCATTCATTGGGGTAAATCGCCGATCCGCGATAATATTTGCCGGCTTCGGGATGGGCGGCGAGCCTGGCGCGTTCTTGTGCCAATTTGGCTTGGGCGCGGGGGTCGGAGATGAGGGTGGCGCTGGTGGCGGGGGGGACCGGTTCGTCAATTTCCCATGCCAGCGGTGAACGGCGGGCGGGATCGGCGGCTAGCAAATTGGACAATAGGGTGGTGCCAGTGCGGGGAATGCCGAAGACAAACACTGGCCTTTCGACTTTGCGGGTGAGGAGTTCGGGGTGTTGCGCCAAATAATCGGTGACGCGCAGGCGGTTTTGCAAAAAATGCAGCGTGTCACTGCGGCTGCGGGCGATGCCGGTGTCGGTATAGAGGCCTTGGCTGATGCCCCTGTTGAAATCACGCAGGAAAATCTCCAGCCCTTCGCGGTAGGTTTCGCCGCCGTAATCGCTTAGGCCGGTGGCGGTGCTGGCTTGGTCGATCAGCGCGTCGATATGCAGCAGGTTGGTCATGTGGGGGCCTCTCATATTTCCATTTGTGATAAGGCTATCAGCCTTACGGGCGAATTTCCTGCCCTATGTTGACGGCGGAATAAGCATCGCCAAAGCGATTGGCCAAGTCTGGTAATGGCGTTTAGGCTGGGGCATTGTGTGGCCATAATTTGGGAGCATAGCATGGCTAAGGGTTTGTTTGACTGCACCGGCAAGGTGACGCTGGTTACCGGCGGCAATGGCGGGATTGGGCTGGGCTTTGCGATGGGCGTGGCCAAGCAGGGCGGCGATGTCGCAATTTGGGCGCGCAATGTGGACAAGAACGCGGCGGCCAAGGATGCGTTGCTGGCGGCGGGCGCTGGGCGGGTTGAGGCCTATGTGGTCGATGTGTCATCCGAGGCGGCGATTGTTGACGGATACGCCAAATTGATGGCGGATTTTGGCCGGTTGGATTGCGTATTTGCCAATTCGGGGGCTTCGCCGCGTTACAATTCGGTGTTTGATATGCCGAGCGCGCATTGGTTTGAATTTCAAAATACCGCACTGCACGGCGCGTTTTTCACCCTGCGCGAAGGGGCGCGGTTGATGAAGGCGCGGGCTGAGGCGGGTGAGCCGGGCGGGTCGCTGGTGGCTTGCGGGTCGGGGTCGCTGTTCCAAGGTTTGCCGGGTAAACAGGAATATGCCGCATCGAAATGTGCGGTGGCGGGGGTGGTGCGCTGTTTGGCGGTCGAGCTGGGCACATATGGCATTCGTGCCAATGTCGTGGCACCCGGGTTGATTATGACCCCGATGATGGGGCCAGCCGATGGCCCAGCGGTGCAATATCTGACCGCAAACTATGCCCCGCAAACCCCGATGAAACGGGTGGGTGCGGTCGAAGATTTTGAGGGGATTGGGGCCTATTTGTGCTCGGATGCCAGCTCGTTTTTGACGGGGCAGACGATAATGATCGATGGTGGCTATCAGATTAGACCATGAGGACAATGGGCGCGGTCAATGGTGACTGCACTCGACTGTCCCTCGACTTCTCTCGGGATAAGCGGAGTGTGGCTTGATATGGATTTGGGAGAAAAACAATGCGCGTATTAAACATTCATGATGTGGGTGATGTCCGGTTGGACGCATATGCGCGGCCCGCTGCTGGCCCCGCTGATGTCGTGGTGCGGATGCGGTCGGTGGGGATTTGCGGATCGGATTTGTCTTATATTAAAATCGGCGGGATTATGCGGGCCGAGGGCGGGGTGACCCCGATTGGCCATGAAGGCGCGGGCGAGGTGATTGAGGTTGGCGCGGATGTGACCGGCATTTCGGTGGGGCAAGCGGTGATTGTCAACCCGATGATGACCCCCAGCAATATCGGCAGCGGCGGGCCGGAGGGGGCCTTTACCGAGGAAGTGCTGGTGCGCGAGGCGCGGCTGGGCGATAGTATTTTGCCAATCCCCGAAGGGATTTCCTATGATGTTGCGGCGATGTGTGAGCCGCTGGCGGTGGCGATGCATGGGGTCAACCGCGCCGATGTGCAGGCGGGCGATAAGGTTGTGGTGTTTGGCTGTGGGCCGATTGGGCTGGGGATGATCCTGTGGCTGGTCGATCGCGGGGTGAGCGATGTGGTGGCGCTGGATTTGGCCCCCGAACGGCGGGAACGGGCGATGGCTTTGGGGGCGCGGGCGGCTTTTGACCCGTCGCAAGTCGATCTGCGCGCTGAACTGGCAAAATTGCATGGCGAGGTGCCCAGTTTTGGCCGGGTGGGGGTGGGCACCGATGCCTATATTGATGCCGCCGGTGCGCCCAATATATTGACCGACGTGATTATGCTGGCCAAATTTCATGCCAAGCTGGTGATTACCGCCGCCTATATGCGGCCGATAGAATTTCCCGCCGGACGAATGTTGACCAGCGAGATGACGATTACCACGGCGGTGGGTTATCCGACCGAAATGCCCGAGGTGATTGCCGCTATGCCGCGTTTGCGCGATAAGATTGAAAGCATGATTAGCCACCGTCTGCCGTTTGATCGGGTGATCGAAGGATTGGGGATTGCTGCCACGCCGCAATCGGCCAAGGTGATGATCCAATTTGCGGGAGCGGGGGCATGAGCGCGTCGCAACCCGCATTGGCCAATCTGGTGCGCGGCGGTGATGCCCAGACCGAGGCTGTGGAGATTACGCCCTATATTTTTATGGCCCGCGATATTTCCAATGCCTATCTGGTCACCACCGACGATGGCGATGTCATGGTCAACACCGGATTTATGGATGCGGCCAATCAGCAGCGTAATTTTGGATTATTGAATCCGCATCGCAAGGGTGCGTTGAAGCATATCATCCTGACCCAAAGCCATGCCGACCATTTTGGTGGGGTGCCCAAATTTAAGGAAGCGGGGACGACGGTGATTGGCGGGCCGGGGTTTAATCAGGCTTGGGCCGATATGCAGCGGTTGCAAGGATTTTTTGGGCCGCGCAGTTTCAAACTATGGGGCAGCACGATGCAGCGCGGGTCGGCCCCGCCGCCGCCGCCGCAAGTGGTGCCTGATCTGTTGGTTGATCGGCACATGACATTGGAGGTGGGCAATCGGACTTTTGAATTGATCCATGCGCCCGAAGGCGAGACGGTGGATAATCTGATTGTCTGGATGCCACGCGAAAAAGTCGCGTTTACTGGCAATTTGGTCGGGCCGGTGTGGTTGTCGATGCCGTTTTTATGCACTTTGCGCGGCGACAAGCCGCGTGCGGTGTGGAATTATTTGGCGTCGATGGAGAAATTAAAGGCGCTGAATGCTGAGATGATAATCACTGGCCACGGCGAGCCGATTTTGGGGGCGGAACGGATTCGCGCCGATATTACCAAAATGATCGACGCGGTGACCTATGTCCGCGATTATACGCTGGATGGGATGATTGCGGGCAAAAATGTGCATGAATTGATGGCTGCATTTGCCTTTCCCGATGCGCTAAAAATTGGCGAATTTCATGGCAAGGCCAGCTGGGCGGTGCGGACGATCTGGGAAGAATATTCGGGTTGGCTGCATTATGAAGATGGCACCACCGCGCTGTATGGCGTGCCGCGCCGCAGTGTCGATGCGGATTTGGCCGAACTGGCAGGCGGGGCTGATGTGATCGCCACGCGGGCGCGGGTTAAGCTGGATGCGGGGGAGCCATTACCGGCGCTGCATCTGGTGGATATTGCTTTGGGGGCGGATGCCGGGTGTTTGGCGGCTTGGGCGGTGCGGCGTGATGCGTCGCAGATGTTACTGGCGCAAAGCGGCGGGAGCAATTTGAGCGAGACCATGTGGTTGCGCAGTGAGATTGCCGCATGTGAGGTGAAGTTGGCGGGATAGGTAAAGGTTGGGCGGGGCAAGAATGTCTTGTTTGTGATGTGTGGCTCTGTCTGACAGAGTGGGTGAAATTGAAACTGGCTGAATTGGGCTGGTCGAAACAGAAAAGCGGTGCTTCGACAAGCTCAGCACGGACGGATTTGGGGTAGGAATTTATGACGAAAACACTGACCCATTTGGCACGGCTAGAAGCCGAGGCCATTCATATTATGCGCGAGGTGGTGGCCGAGGCGGAAAATCCGGTGATGCTGTATAGCGTTGGCAAGGATAGCGCGGTGATGCTGCATCTGGCGCGCAAGGCGTTTTATCCGTCCAAGCCGCCGTTTCCGCTGTTGCATGTCGATACCACTTGGAAATTTCAGGAGATGTATAGACTGCGCGATAAAATGGCGGAACTGTCGGGCATGGAGCTGTTGGTCTATCACAACCAAGAGGCGATGGATCGCGGGATCAATCCGTTTGACCACGGCGCGTTGCATACCGATATGTGGAAGACCGAAGGGCTGAAACAGGCGCTGGACAAATATGGTTTTGATGTCGCCTTTGGCGGGGCGCGGCGCGATGAGGAAAAGAGCCGGGCGAAAGAGCGGATTTTTTCTTTCCGCACTGCATCGCATGGCTGGGACCCGAAAAACCAACGGCCCGAATTGTGGAACCTGTATAATGCCCGCAAAAATAAGGGCGAAAGCATCCGCGTGTTTCCGATTTCCAATTGGACCGAACTGGATGTCTGGCAATATATCCATTTGAATAATATACCGATTGTGCCGCTGTATTTTGCCGGAATGCGCCCCACGGTGGAGCGCGATGGGATGTTGTTGATGGTCGATGATGACCGTTTTCCGCTGCACGACGGCGAGGTTCCGGTGATGCGTTCAATTCGTTTTCGCACGCTTGGTTGTTATCCGCTGACCGGCGCGGTGGAAAGCACGGCATCCACCCTGCCGGAAATTATTCAGGAAACATTGTTGACCACCACATCTGAACGCCAAGGCCGCGCGATTGACAAGGATGCAGGCGGGGCCGGCATGGAGAAAAAGAAGCAAGAGGGTTACTTCTGATGTTTGCCCAAACATTATTGTTCGCGCCGAGGCGCAGAGGCGGAGAGAGTTTGCGCTTCACCGCAGGCCTGATTTCGCCAGCCATACGTCCGTCCAATTTCCATATGAATATGCGAGAAACTGCGTTCCAAACACCGTATCTCTGTGCCTCTGCGCCTCTGCGCGAACTTCTTTTTAATACCCTGCCAGCCGCAGGGAGGATGTGACATGAACGACACCACCACCCAAGACCCGATCTATGTCACCGAAAGCCTGATCGCCGAGGACATTGACGCCTATCTGGATCAGCATCAGCACAAAACCATGCTGCGTTTTATCACCTGCGGGTCGGTGGATGATGGCAAATCGACACTGATTGGCCGGTTGCTGTATGATTCCAAAATGATCTTTGAGGATCAGCTGGATGCGTTGGAGGCGGATTCAAAGAAATCGGGGACGCAGGGGCAGGAGATTGATTTTGCCTTGCTGGTCGATGGTTTGGCGGCTGAACGCGAACAAGGGATTACGATTGACGTCGCCTATCGGTTTTTCAACACCGAAAAGCGCAAATTTATCGTCGCCGATACGCCTGGGCATGAGCAATATACCCGCAATATGGTGACGGGGGCATCATCGGCCGATCTGGCGGTGATTTTGATTGATGCGCGCAAGGGGATTTTGACCCAGACGCGGCGCCATAGCTACCTCGCCCATCTGATTGGCATTCGCAACATTGTGCTGGCGGTCAACAAAATGGATTTGGTCGATTATAGCCAGTCGGTATTTGACCAAATTGTCGCCGATTACACGGAATTTGCCAATAGCATCGGCATTACCGCCTTTACCCCCATGCCGATTTCGGGGTTCAAGGGCGACAATATCATTGGCTCATCAGTCAATACGCCGTGGTATAAGGGGCCAAATCTGGTCGAGCATCTGGAAAATGTTGAGGTTAATTCCTCGGTCGATGCGCAGCGGCCTTTTCGGATGCCGGTGCAGTGGGTCAACCGGCCCAATCTGGATTTTCGGGGTTTTTCGGGATTGATTGCCAGTGGCAGCGTGAAAGTTGGCGATGCGGTGCGGGTGTTGCCTTCGGGTAAGACCAGCACGATTTCGCGGATTGTGACGATGCCGGTGGGCGGCACCGCGAGCGGTGCCTTGGGGGATGGTGACATAGACCAAGGTGTGGCAGGACAATCGCTGACCCTGTGTTTCGACACCGAAATTGATTGTTCACGCGGTGATGTGATTGCCACCGCTGATAATCCGCCCGAAGTGGCCGATCAATTTGAAGCGACGCTGGTGTGGATGCATGATGCGCCGCTGCATGTCGGGCGGTCTTATTGGTTGAAGCTGGGCACCCAGATGGTGTCGGCCACGGTTCATCCGCCAAAATATACCGTCAATGTCAATACGATGGAGCATGTCGCGGCCAAAACGCTTGAACTCAACGCCATTGGTGTGGCCGAGATTGTTACCGACAAACCGATCGTGTTTGAACCCTATGCCGATAACCGTGGCTTGGGCGGTTTTATCCTGATTGATAAAATCACCAATAGCACGGTGGCTGCGGGGATGCTGCATTTCAGTCTGCGGCGGGCGCAAAATGTCCATTGGCAGGCTTTGGACATCAGCCGTGATGCCCATGCCGGGCTGAAAAATCAGAAGCCAGCGGTGCTGTGGTTTACCGGCCTGTCGGGCAGCGGCAAATCGACGATTGCCAATCTGGTGGAGAAAAAGCTGCACCGGATGAACCGGCATACGTTCCTGTTGGACGGCGATAATGTGCGGCATGGTTTGAACAAGGATCTGGGCTTTACCGAGGCGGATCGGATTGAAAATATCCGCCGCGTTGGCGAAGTGGCCAAGCTGATGGCCGATGCTGGGTTGATTGTGATTACCGCCTTTATCTCGCCGTTCCGTGCCGAACGTGAAATGGTGCGCGCCATGTTGCCCGAGGGGGAATTTGTCGAGGTGTTTATCGACACGCCATTGCAAGTGGCCGAAGAGCGCGATGTGAAGGGCCTGTATAAAAAGGCGCGGTCGGGGGCTTTGAAGAATTTTACGGGGATTGATAGCCCCTATGAAACGCCGTCCAACCCCGAAATTCGCATTGATACCACGGGGATGACGCCCGATGCAGCGGCGACATTGATTGTCGATCGGTTGTTGGGCGATGGGTGATTACACGGATAGGGTGGTTCACCCCCACCTAACCTCCCACTTGAGGGGGAGGGATAATTGGGGAGGTAAGTGCTTTGTCGCCTCCCTCACCAAGCTTCGCTAGAGCGGGCAGCGTTAAATCTGAATCAGACTGCCCGCTCTAAATTCTTGTTGTCGCATCGTTATTAGCTGAAAACCGGTTCCCACTTTTCAGCACGATGCTCTAACCGCTAAAGCGGTAAGCTCTCGCTATCCTCTCCCAGAGGGAGAGGGATCTATTTGGGGTTTTGCTATGAATGATACGGAACTGGCTGCGCATTTGGCCGAATGGGCGGGGAAATTGCTGTTATCGGTGCGCGAATCTGGGGTTTTGTCGCTCAAGGCTTTGGGCAAGGCGGGGGATGCCACCGCCAATCAATTTCTGTGCCATGCCATTGCCGAACAAAGGCCCGATGATGGGTTATTATCAGAAGAAAGCAAAGATACCGAGGAGCGGCTGGGCAAGCGCCGCGTGTGGATTATTGATCCGGTCGATGGCACCCGCGAATATGGCGAGGCGCGAACAGATTGGGCGGTGCATGTGGCGATGGCAGTGGATGGTATACCATCCGTGGGTGCAGTAGCTTTGCCTGGGCTGAATATAGTGCTGCGTTCGGATCAGCCGGTGGTGGTTCCAGCCGCGCCTGCCCAGTTGCGGATGGTGGTCAGCCGCACCCGCCCCGCTGCCGAAGCGGTGGCAGTGGCCAAGGCTCTGGATGCCGAATTGGTGCCGATGGGCAGTGCGGGAGCCAAGGCTATGGCGGTTATTCTGGGTGATGCGGATATTTATTTGCACAGCGGCGGGCAATATGAATGGGACAGTTGTGCGCCCGTAGCGGTGGCATTGGCACATGGGTTGCATTGTTCACGAATGGATGGATCACCGCTGATTTACAATCAGAAAAATGTATACATGCCTGATTTGTTAATTTGCCGCAAAGAACATGCGGAAATGATATTTACCGAGCTGCGCAAATTGGTTTGAGCAACCGCCCTGTTACATAATTACAACAGATTGCGGCAAAATTATGCGTTTTGCTGAGGCGGCATTTATTTGGGTAGCCATTTGCCATGCTTTTGCTACGCACCTGTTCAGCACTTGCATGAGGCGCGACGCGTCCTGACAAGTTTGGTGTTTTTTAAGGGAGAAAAATCTATGACCTCTATCCGTAATCTTGCTGTAACCAGTGTAAGCGTGTTGGCGCTGGCGGCTGTGGCTATGCCAAGCGTAGCCTTTGCCCAAGCTGCGGCCAAACCTGCTGCCAAAACCGACAGTGCCAGTGATGAAAAAGAAATTGTTGTTATCGGCACTTTGATTCGCGGCACAGCGGCGGTTGGGTCGCAGACTATCAGCGTTGATACCAAGGCAATCATGGATAAGGGGGCGACCTCGACCAATGAATTGCTGGGTCTGATCCCGCAAATTTCGAATACATTTAATGGCCGTTTTGAAGGCGATCCACGCGGTATCAGTGCGGGTATTTCGATTACCAAGCCTAATTTGCGTAATCTGCCCTCTGCCAATACATCATCCAGCGCGACAACTTTGGTTTTGGTCAATGGTATGCGTTTGACGCCGGTTGGGGTTAATCAGGCGGCAGTGGATGTGGATATTATCCCCGCCGCAGTGCTAGTTGGCATCGACGCGGTGACCGATGGCGGATCATCGCTTTATGGTGCCGATGCGGTGGCCGGCGTGTTGAATTTTCGCACGATGAAAAAGTTTGATGGCCTTAAATTAGATGCCAATTTTGGGATTGGCACCACGGTTAAAGGCTTTCACCAGTGGGATGGTTCAGTGACCGCTGGCAAAAGCTGGGATTCGGGTAATGTTTATATTTCAGTAGGCCATTCTAACCGTGACGGCATTCTAAATGGCCAAGTGCCTTGGTCTTCGGGTCTGGTTTACAATGCTGCTGGGGTAGCCAGCTATAGCTTTACCCAGTGCAACAGTCCGGTTGGCACCGAAACGCGTTGGTTTCGTTTTGGCCCCGGCGCCGCCCAATTCACCAACAATCCGGCAGCGCCGGGCGCGGGTGTATTCCCTGTTGGCTCAGCTTGCGATCAAACAGCCTTACAAACCTATGTTCCACAGCAAAAACGCACCAATGTATTCGCTTCGCTGACGCAGCAAGTGGCGGATAATATTGATTTGCGTGTGACCGCCTATTGGACCAAGCGCGACACCGAAATTGCAAGCTACCCGCGTGGCTTCACCTCTGCCGGTAGCCCGCTTTCGAGTGGTGCGCTGGTTGGTGCCGCTTTTCCAGCTGCGGCTGTTGGCAGTTTGACTGTGATTCCAGGCGGGACTGGCTTTAATTTCAGCCCCAATGCTGCCTATGTCAACACGCCAACCCGGCTTGGTTTCACCACTTGGGGCTTTACCCCTGAATTGACTGTCAAACTTGGCGGTGGTTGGCAATTGCGCAACAGCGTGCATTTTGGCCGTTCCACCAATTTCCAACGTTTCCCCGGCGTAGATGCGGTCAAGGCGCAGAACTATATCAATCTGGGCCAATTG
>JBEAOQ010000014.1:0-2881 GCA_041164845.1 Pseudomonadota bacterium
TGGGGTGCATTTGGGCCAAGGTGATGGTTTGGTCGCCGATGCCCGAGCTGCCTTGGGACGCGAGGCGCAGATTGGCGTGACTTGCCATGCCAGCCGCCATTTGGCGATGGAAGCGGGGGAAGCGGGGGCCGATGATGTCGCGTTTGGCGCGTTTTTTCCGTCTGATACAAAAATGACGGAACATCGGGCGGATGTAGATTTATTGACGTGGTGGTCGGGGATTTTTGAAATTCCCTGTGTGGCGATTGGTGGGATTACGCCCGCCAATTGTGCGCCATTGGTGGCGGCGGGGGCGGATTTTCTGGCGGTGTCGGGGGCGATTTGGGCTGGCGATGCGGTGGATAATGTGCGGGAATTGGTAGGGGTTTTGCAGGGGGCGGGGTGATTTTGACGGCCACTTGCCCCTCTATCGCATATGATCGTTATGAAAGGAAGAAGGGGTTCACGCAGAGGCGCAGAGAAGAAGGGGAGGCGCAGAGATATTGTGACATATTGAGAAAGTTATCTCCTGCATCGAAAATAGTTTAATTTAATGAATTTCTCTCAGCCAATTGAATTTCTCTCAGCCAAACCCCTCTGCGGCTCCCTTTTTCCTCCGCGTCTCTGCGTGAACCCGTTGCTTAAACCATATGCGATAGCTCTCCCCCACAGGCGGAGGTTTTTTATGTTAAGCGGCCCTTGGGGCTTGTTGCGGGCGTTCTTCGGGGGTGGGTTCTAGATCGGCGACGGTGCGCGGGCGCATTTCGGCGAAATCATGCACCATGCGGTCGTATATATCGGGGTGCAGGGCGTATTCAAATTCCAGACCGGCATCTAGGCCGCGCAGCCAGACGATTTTGGCGGCTTTGGGGGCAAGGCCGGGCAGTTGGATCATTGCGGCATCGCCGAGTTGCAAACCGGATAATCCTTCGAGCCGCGCACCGACATGCGTGAGATTTTTAAGAATGAGATTGGCGCGTTTGCTGCCCTGACGATAGCGCACCAACAGATCATAGGCCATGCGGCTGGCGCGTGGTGTATAGCTGGTTTCGCTTAGAACTTCGCCGAATTGCATATCACTTTCCCCGTTAACGCGATTGTCAGCCTGATGACTTTGGATTGAACCAATCCTGTTATTGCGAAGTCTGTGAAACAATCCAGTTCAGGTGATGGATTGCGTCGCTACGCTCGCAATGACGATTCAATAGTGTGTCATCTCGCTCTGTTTTAACGGAAACATGGTTTCAAAATTAAGACAGGCGGCTAAGTATTTCTGCGGCGAATTGTGACAAAGTGTCATCGCGGGCGCCCATGATGACGATGCGGTCATCGGGTTTGGCGATTTGGACGATATGATCGGCGCATTGGGCGCGGCTGGCGATGTGTAGGGCGTTTGCGCCGATTTGGGCGATGATGTCGGCGCTGCCCACACTGCGGTCGGTGGTGCCGCCGTAATAGACCGGATCGCTGAACAGGGTCACGTCGTCGGGGCCGAGGATTTTGCGGAAGGTTTGGGCCAATTCCGCGCCCATTTGTTTGAGCGGGCCATAGCCATGGGGTTGGAAAAAGGCGATGATTCGGCCTGTGTGCGATTTGAGCGTGCGCAGGGTGGCGGCGACTTTATCGGGATTATGGCCAAAATCGTCGATCACGGTGATATTGCTGGCGGTGGTGCCGATGATGTCGAAGCGGCGGGCGAGGCCGGTGAATTGGGCGAGAGCGGTTGTGGCCTCGATGAGCGACACGCCAGCGGCGGAGGCTGCGGCAATCGCGGCGAGGGCGTTGGCGAGATTATGCAGGCCGGGGATTTTTAGGGAGAGGGAGTGGGTTTCATCGGAGCGGCGGTCGATCACTTGGGCGGTGATCGCGGTGGGGTGTTCGGTGATGGAATTTGGGACGACGCCGATATGGGCGGCGGGGTGGTGGATGGCGAAGGAGGCGAGATTTTGCGCCTGTGGTGCCAATGCGGCGGCTTCGGGGTCGTCTAAATTCACGGCGGCAATGGCTGCCCGGGCGAGGAATTGGCCGAATAATTGGCGCAGTTCTTCGAGTGATTTGTGATCGAGGCTGACATTGCCGAGCACCGCGATGGTGGGATTATACAGCGCGATCGAGCCGTCGCTTTCATCGACTTCGGAGACAAAGATAGCGTCTTCGGAGACAAAGATAGCGCCTTCGGAGCCAGATATAGCGCCTTTGCCGACACGGGCGCTGGCGAAGGGGGCGTCGGTGTGGGCGAAGTTTTTCATCACCGCGCCGTTCATAATCGTTGGGTCGCGGCCCGCGTGGGTCAGGATCCAGCCGACCATGCCGGTGACGGTGCTTTTGCCGCTGGTGCCGCCGATGGCGATGCGGGTGGGGGCGGTGTTGAACAGGGTGGACAGCAATTCGGCGCGGGACATGCGCGGGCAGCCAAGATTTTTGGCGGCGATGACTTCGGGCACGCTATCTTCGACAGCGGCGGAGGCGACAAGGGTTTGACTGGCGCTGGTGATGCCGGAGCCGTCTTGGGGATGGAGGGTGATGCCCAAGGATTGCAGCCAAGCGAATTTTTCGGGAGTGCGGCCGGCGTCGAAGCTGCGGTCGCTGCCGGCGATGGTTGCGCCTTGGCCATGGAGGATTAGGGCGAGTGGTAACATACCGGAGCCGCCGATGCCGCAGAAAAACCAAGGGTGCGAAGTGAGGGGGGTGGTCATGCGGCTGCGGTAAGCGGTGATCGGGGAAGAGGCAAGTTGGTTTGCGGTTTGTGATGTGTCTTTGCCCCTCCGTCAGCCCTGCGGGCTGCCACCTCCCCATTTGCACTGCGTGAAAATGGGGAGGAACTGGTGAGGAACTCTTTTATTCGCTTTCATAAATTTGTGGGTTAGGAGGGCGTATGACACGAATTGCGATATGTGCGCCT
>JBEAOQ010000015.1:0-3678 GCA_041164845.1 Pseudomonadota bacterium
TGGCTGGAGGGGGTCGCGCGGCATCCCATTGGCGCAGGGCTGCAGAAAATCGACCATTTGACCCATAATGTTTATGGTGGGCGGATGGACCATTGGGCGCGGTTTTATGAGCGGATTTTCAATTTCCGCGAGATCCGCTATTTTGATATTAAAGGCGAATATACCGGCCTGACCAGCCGTGCGATGACCGCGCCAGATAACAAAATCCGCATCCCGCTGAATGAGGAAGGGCGCAAGGGAGCCAATAACGGAATAGGCCAGATTGAGGAATTTTTGCGCGACTATAATGGTGAGGGGATCCAGCATATTGCGTTTATTTGCGATGATCTGATTGCGGTGTGGGATCGGTTGAAGGCTTTGGGCACGCCATTTGCGCCGCCGCCGCCTGCCACCTATTATGCCATGCTGGAGGAACGGTTGCCGGGCCATGGCGAGCCGGTGGAGGCATTGGCGATGCGTGGGATTTTGCTGGATGGGGCGACTGGCAATGGTGATGCGCCGCGTTTGTTGTTGCAAATTTTTTCGCAGACGGTGATCGGGCCGGTGTTCTTTGAATTTATCCAGCGCAAGCGTGATGAGGGCTTTGGCGAGGGGAATTTTACCGCTTTGTTTCAGTCGATTGAGCGCGATCAAGTGTTGCGCGGGGTTTTGAAAACGGAGGAAGGCGTATGAGCGCGCCGTTTGCGGCGGCTGGGGTGCATCATGTCGCCTATCGCTGCCATGACGCGGCAGAGACGGTGGCATGGTATGGTCGGGTGTTGGGCATGGCCTTCACCACCGCCTTTGCCGAGGACCATGTGCCGTCTACCGGGGAATATGACCCTTATATGCATGTGTTTTTGGATTGCGGCGGCGGCAATGTCGTGGCTTTTTTTGAATTGCCAAATCAGCCGGACATGGATCGTGACCGCAATACCCCGCAATGGGTGCAGCATTTGGCATTTAAGGTGATGGATCGTGCGGCGTTGTTGGCGGCCAAGGCGCATATTGAAGCGCAGGGGGTGGCGGTGATTGGCCCGACTTGGCATGGGATATTTGAATCAATCTATTTCTTTGACCCCAATGGCCATCGGCTGGAATTGACCTATGATATGGGCACGCCAGCGCAATATGCCGAGCTGGCGGGGCTTGCGCCCGTGATGTTGGAGGAATGGGCGCGCACCAAACAGGCGCCGCATCATGCCGATTGGTTGCATCAAAAACCCGATGAGGAGGACGGGGTGTGAGCTGGCCTGTGGTCGATCATAGCCATGACCCGAAGCTGCGATCATGGGTGGCGGGGGCCGATGACCATGCCGATTTTCCGGTGCAGAATTTGCCACTGGGGGTGTTTTCCAATGGCGATTTGCGGCCACGGATTGCCACGGCGATTGGCGATTATGTGCTGGATCTGGCGGGTCTGTCTGCCGATGGCCATTTGCCGGTGGAGATGGCCGAAGCGTTGCGCCAGCCCAGCCTTAACGCGCTGTTTGCTGCCCCTGCGTCGGCGCGCTTGGCCTTGCGCCATAGGTTGTGTGACCTGTTGGTGGATGGTGCACAGCAGGGCAAAGTGACGCCGCATCTTTATCCCGCCGGTGATTGCCAGATGCAGCTGCCGGCGCAGATTGGCGATTACACCGATTTTTACGTTGGCATCCACCATGCCCGCAATATTGGCGCGCAATTTCGCCCTGATAATCCGCTACTGCCCAATTATAAACATATCCCCATCGGCTATCACGGGCGGGCCAGTTCGGTGCGGGCCAGCGGGATACCAGTGGTGCGCCCCAATGGTCAAACCAAAGCGCCTGATGCCGATGCGCCGATATTTGGCCCGACGCGGCGTTTGGATTTTGAACTGGAATTGGGGCTGTGGATCGGGGCGGGCAATGATCTGGGGCGTCCGATTGGCATGGCGGATGCCGCGCAGCATATGGCGGGATTGTGTTTGTTGAATGATTGGTCGGCCCGCGATATTCAAGGGTGGGAATATGTGCCGCTGGGGCCGTTTCTGGCGAAAAACTTCCTGACCAGCGTATCGCCTTGGGTGATAACCACCGAGGCTCTGGCGCCGTTTCGCATGGCGCAAGCACCGCGTGATGGGGATGATTCCGCGCCTTTGCCCTATCTGATGGATGCGGCGGATCAGGCGGGCGGGGCTTTGGCGATTGCGTTGCAGGTCGAGATTTCGACATTGGCGATGCGGGCCGCTGGGCTTGCGTCGCAGATTATCAGTCGCAGCGATGCGCGGCATATGTATTGGACATTTGCCCAAATGGTGGCCCATCACACCAGCAATGGCTGTAATTTACAAGCGGGTGATTTGCTGGGCAGTGGCACCATTTCCGGCCCCACACCCGACAGTTTGGGCAGTTTGATGGAGATGTCACGCGGGGGTGCGGTGCCGGTGAAGCTGGGCAATGGCGAGACGCGCAGCTTTTTGGCAGATGGCGATGAGGTCACATTATCGGGGCGGGCGATGGCCGATGGAGCGCGGAGCATTGGTTTTGGTCGATGTAGCGGTGTGGTTGTTCGGGCATGGCAAGCGGGCGTTTCGTGATCGGCGCGGCATCATCTATGCCCCCAGATGGTGCGGCGACGGATTGGACTGTGCCGCAAAATTGGGCGGGATATAGCGCCGAGGAACATGCGCGATGGGATGGGTTGTTTGCGCGGCAGGCGGCATTGCTGCCCGGGCGGGCGGTGGATGAATTTATCGCGGGGCTGGATATTTTGCGGATGGACCGGCCCGGAATACCGGATTTTGCGGCGTTGAACGAACGGTTGATGGCGGCGACGGGGTGGCAAGTGGTGGCGGTGCCGGGATTGGTGCCCGATGCGGTGTTTTTCGATCATCTGGCCAATCGGCGGTTTGTTGCTGGGCGGTTTTTGCGCGGGGCGGATCAGCTGGATTATCTGCAAGAACCCGATATTTTTCACGATGTTTTTGGCCATGTGCCGATGTTGGCCCATGCCGAATTTGCCGATTATATGCAGGCCTATGGGCGAGGCGGTTTGCGGTCATTGCACTATGATGCGCTGGACCATCTGGCGCGATTATATTGGTATACGGTGGAATTTGGCCTGGTGCGCACGGCGGCGGGTTTGCGGATTTATGGCGTGGGGATTGTGTCATCCCATGCCGAAACACTATATGCTTTGGATGATGCGCTGGATGATGTTGCGCCGCATCGCCATGCGTTTGATTTGCGGCGGGTGATGCGGACACGGTATAGGATTGATGATTTTCAGGCGAGCTATTTTGTGATTGATAGCTTTGCCGATTTGCTGGCGCAGACGGTCGGATGCGATTTTGCGCCGCTTTATGCCGAGCTGGCGGGGTTGGATGATTTTGCGCCGGATGCCGGGTGAATATGCAGCATTTTCCGCTTGGTATTTGGGGAAATTGGCTTAGTCTTGGGGCAGTTATCATAAAGGAGAGCCAGCCATGTTCGTAAAATTCATCAGCGCAGATCGGGTGGCCACCGCCGTTAATGCCGCACAGGTGACATTTATCTCATCGGTGTCCGATGGCACCCGCATCCGTTTTGGCGAAGGCCGTAGCGTGACCGTGGTCGAGCCGATGGATGAGGTGATCGAAAAGCTGAACGCGACGCGGGCTTTACCTGTGGAGTAGGGGCCGGTGGAGGTGGCTTTTTGGCATGGGAGGTGCGCCTGTTTTTGACGCGGGAGATCGGA
>JBEAOQ010000016.1:0-2879 GCA_041164845.1 Pseudomonadota bacterium
GCCCAATACCGCGCTTTTTCGCACAAGCCAGCGCCGCCATCCGCGCCGCCGATCCATCGGGCAAAGCCTCTGCCATAATGTCCGCCGCAATCCCCGCTTGCCCCAAATCCTGCGAAATCCGCCGCTTGCCAAATCCGCGCCGTTGCAATGACCCGCTCCGACTATGCGCATATCCCGTATCATCGACATAGCCCGCCGCCACCAATTTTGCGATCAATTCCCCGACAAAATCCGGATCAATCCCCGCCTCATCGGCCCATCCGCGTTCGCGCAATTTCCGCCCCAGATATTGCGCCAATTTGGCTGCCGTAGTGGCAAATCGCGCGACATAGGCCAGCGCCATCTCCTCGATCCGCGCCGCATCCAACGGCTTCAGAACACGCGGTTCTTTGCCGTATTTTTTGCGCGAAGAAGGATAATTTCCGGCCATTGGCCACATTCGTGCCATAGTCTGCGCGATAAGGGGAGTTAATTTACAAAGATTACCGTCGCACCGCCAAATTTGGATGACATTATGACCGTTACCGCCCTTACCGCTCAATCCGAAACCAAAACGGCGCTAATCCCCACCCCCAATCACTGTCACCAACCGCGCCGATTCGCCGATTTCCCCACCTTCTGCGATGCCTTGGATTATGCTGGCAATGGTCTGCGCGGCCTCAATTTCCACAATCCACGCGGTGAATTGATCCGCCCCTATCCCTTTTCCGAATTGCGCGCCGATTCGCTTGATATGGCCCGCCGCCTGATCGCACGCGGCGTCACCCCCCAAACCCGCATCGCCCTGATCGCCGAAACCGGCCCCGAATTTGCCGCGCTGTTCTGCGGTGCGATCTATGCGGGCGCTTGGCCCGTCCCCCTGCCCCTACCCACCAGCTTTGGCGGCAAGGAAAATTACATCGACCAACTCTCGGTGCAATTGGGCAGCAGCGACCCCGCCATGCTGATTTACCCCGCCGAACTGGCCGAAATGGCCGGAGCCGCCGCCGCCCGCCATGGTTGCGAAGGGATCTGCTGGGACGATCTGGCACAGGAACCAGCCCCCGATTGCGCCATGCACCAAGCAGAGCCCGATGATGTCTGTTTCCTACAATATTCCAGCGGCTCGACCCGCTTTCCGCATGGCGTCGTCGTCACCCATCGCGGCTTGCTGAATAATGTCGCGGGCCACGGTTGGGGCATGAAAATGATTGATGGCGACCGCTGCGTATCGTGGTTGCCATGGTATCACGATATGGGGCTGGTCGGCTGTTTGCTGTCAATCATCTGCAACCAAATGTCGACGGATTATCTGAAAACCGAAGATTTCGCCCGCCGCCCCTTGGCTTGGCTCGATCTTATCAGCCGCAACCAAGGCACGACCATCTCTTTTTCGCCGACATTCGGTTATGATATTTGCTCGCGCCGCATCTCCAGCCAAAGCCATGTCGATACGCGATTTGATCTGTCACGCTGGCGGCTGGCGGGAAATGGCGCCGATATGATCCGCCCCGACGTCATGCAAAGTTTCGTCAATGCCTTTGCCCCAGCGGGTTTCAAAGCCAGCTGCTTTATGCCCAGCTATGGCCTTGCCGAAAGCACCCTTGCCGTCACCCTGATGCCGCCCGGCGAAGGCATCCGCGTCGACCTGGTCGAAGAAGAACGGCTGTCCGGCCAACCCCGCGATCTGTCGCGCCCCGCCCGTTATCGCGCCATCGTTAATTGCGGCAAGGCCATTCGCGGCATGGCGCTGGAAATTCGCGGGGATGCGCGCAACGCCTTGCCCGATCACCACATCGGCAAAGTCTGGTGCCAAGGGCCAAGCCTGATGCAAGGCTATTACCGCGATCCCGAAAGCACCGAGGCCTGTATGGTTGATGGCTGGCTCGACACTGGCGATATGGGCTATATGGTCGATGAATCCTTGTTTATCGTGGGCCGCGCCAAGGATATGATTATCATCAATGGCAAAAACCATTGGCCGCAAGACATCGAATGGGCGGTCGAACAGCTGCATGGTTTCCACCAAGGCGACATCGCCGCCTTCTCATTGGAAACCGACACGGGCGAGGAAACCGCCGCCGTGCTGGTGCATTGCCGCATCTCCGATCCATCTGAACGGGTCAAATTGCGCGAAACCATCCGCGAAAAAGTTCGCTCGATCACCGGCATGAACTGCATTATCGAATTGGTGCCCCCGCGCACTCTGCCGCGCACATCGTCGGGCAAACTCAGCCGCGCCAAAGCCAAAAAACTCTACCTATCCGGCGAAATCGCCCCGTTCAAACTGGCCGCATAAATTTAATTCCTCCCCCAGCTTGCTGGGGGAGGGGGACCGCCGCGCAGCGGTGGTGGAGGGGCAGAGGCCATGCTCATCCTTGAAGAAGGCACTCAACCCTCACCGCTTTTTCACAAACTCCGCACGCAAAACCAATCCCTTAATCCCATCAAACCGGCAATCAATCTCCTGCGCATCGCCGGTCAGCCGGATCGACTTAATCAAAGTCCCCCGCTTCAAGGTTTGCCCCGCGCCCTTGACTGTCAAATCCTTGATCAAAGTCACCGCATCGCCATCGGCCAGCAGATTCCCCACCGCATCGCGCACCTCTACTTGACCGTCATCCGCGCTCTTAACCGCAGCATCCGCCGCACTTATCCATTCACCGCTGTCCTCATCGTAAACATATTCATCACTCATCAAAAAATCCCTCAAAAACGCCGCGCTATCCCGACATAAATCCGAAAATCCGGCGTATTGGCGTTCAACCCAAACACCGTCCCCAGATCAAACTGCAAATTGTTCCGCGCTGCAAAGGCCAAAGCCGCCCCCGTCTGCGCCGTGGTAATCACCCCAGAAGGATCACCATCGCGCATCACCTGTGCTTCAACCGACAAATTCA
>JBEAOQ010000017.1:0-6026 GCA_041164845.1 Pseudomonadota bacterium
ACCGCCCAGATGATCCGCGATGCTGGCGGCACCGCGATTGCGATCAATGCCGATTGTTCGGATAAGCCAGCGATCCAAGCCGCCGCTGCGCAAACCCGTACCGAACTGGGCGGATCTATCGCTATTTTGGTCAACAATGCCGGAATTGCGCCGTTTACGCCGTTTCTGGACATTGATGATGATCTGTTTGACAAGACTATCCGCATCAATCTGCGCGGGCCTTATTTGATGACCAAGGAAATTCTGCCCGATATGTTGGCGGCAAAATGGGGGCGGATTATCAATATCACCTCATCCTCGGTGCAATCCGGCTCGTTTGCCCAAGGGCATTATGTCGCATCAAAGGGTGGTTTGGTCGGCATGACCAAGGCGCTGGCGCTGGAGTTTGCCGCTACGGGAGTGACGGTCAATATGGTGCCACCGGGCTTTATCGACACGCCAATGTTGCGCGCTGCGCCCATAGATGCCGAGGCCTTTGCCGCGACTCTGCCGATGAAACGCATGGGCCAACCGGCTGATATTGCGGCGGCGGTGGCTTATCTGGCATCCGAAGAAGCCAGCTATATCACCGGCCAGACCATCAGCACCAATGGTGGCCGTTATATGGGGTCGCATTGATGCCAGCATCCGCCATCAGCTGGCGATTGCGGATATAAAGCGGATTGATTTTGTCGATGCGGGGCATATGCTGGATCTGGAACGGTCGCAGCCGATTGCGGCACAGTTTAGTTATTTCACCGCCGGAGCCTAATATCTCAGATAAGCCAAAATCCGCCCGTCTCCCCGGCTTAGAGGCGCTGCGATGTGTCGCGGCATTTTGTGTTTTGGCGCTGCATACCCGTGCGGTTTTTGGCGGCGAACCGGTGTTTGGCCGTGGCTATCTGGGGGTGGATTTCTTCCTGATGCTCAGCGGGTTTTTGATGGCGCGGGTGCAGGAGCCGCGTTTGGCGGGGGGAATGAAGCCCCTGCCCTTTATGGTCAAACGCTATCGGCGCCTATGGCCGATGATGGCGGCGGGGGGAATTATTGGCATCCCGATGCAAATGTTCCGCGCCACCGGTGTCGGGCAATTTATCGTGACATTTCTGCTGAATATGGCGCTACTGCCGGTGTTTGGGCAGCCCTTTATCTTTCCGCTGAATATACCGGCCTGGACGATATTTATGGAAGTTGCCGCGAATGCCGCGCATGTGTTTGTGCTGCATCGCTTGCGAAAATGGGGATTGCTGGCGGCGATTGCTGTGCTGATTGCGGTGATGTGCTGGGCGGGAATGCACTATCACTCATTCGATGTCGGGGCCAAACCTTCGACTTTGCTGGCTGGGGTGGCGCGGATATTTCTGGCCTATGTGATCGGCATGGCATTGTCGCGGTGGTGGGGTGATACGCCGACAATTGGGCGGTGGGATCTGCGGATATGGCCGGTGGTGGCGCTGGTTCTGATGCCCGCTGTGCTAATACTGGGTTGGTGGTTTCGCGTCAAAGGCTGGTGGTTTGATCTGGCATTTGTCCTGTTTGTTTGCCCGCTGATGATTGCGGGTGGATTGCGATTGCGCCGGTTTCATCGCAGTGCGGGGTTGATTGGGCAATTGTCCTTTCCGTTGTTCGCGCTGCAAATGCCGGTGTTACAGGGGTTAAAACAGCTGGATTTTACCTATTGGACAGGATTTTTCGCAGCCAGCTTGGCGGGGGTGATTGGGGCTGTTATGGCGCATTATCTGACCCGCTGGCGGGCGGCGCGTTCAAATTAGGATATTGCAAATTGGCCAAATTACTCATTATAGAAGCGCGGTTTTATGACCATTTGAACGATATGTTGGTGGCGGGTGCCCGCGCCGCGATCAAAGCAGCGGGACATAAGAGTGACACCATCACTGTGCCCGGTGCATTGGAAATTCCGGCGGCGATTTCCTTGGCAGAGGGCGGCGGCGAATATGATGGCTATGTGGCGATTGGCGTGGTGATACGCGGGGAAACCTATCATTTTGAGATAGTTGCAGGCGAATCTGCACGCGGCATTATGGCCCTGACCATGGATGGGCTGGCAATTGGCAATGGTATTTTGACCGTGGAAAACGAAGCCCAAGCCTTGGTCCGCGCTGACCCCGCACAAAAGGACAAGGGCGGCGAAGCCGCCAAAGCGGCGCTGGCGTTAATGGCGCTGCGCGAAAAATTTGGCGCTTAGAGCATCGTGCTGAAAAGCATGTCCTGAGCCTGTCGAAGGGTGGGAACCGGTTTTCAGCTAATAACCCCGTTTTTCTTATAGCTGGGCGAAAACAAAAACTGAAGGCGGGCCTTCTGATTCACATTTATCACTGCCCGCTCTAGCCATTGTGAGCGCAGGTTACAATCCAGTGGAGACTTTGGTGAGTTAAGGTGATGGATTGCTTCGCTAGCTCGCAATGACGATTCAGTTTAATTTAACCCAGCCGCCCAAACGCGCCCAGCCCCGCATATTTTGCAGCTGCGCCCAGCTCTTCTTCGATCCGGATCAGCTGGTTATATTTCGCCAACCGGTCTGACCGTGCCAATGAACCAGTTTTGATCTGGCCGCAATTTGTCGCCACCGCCAGATCGGCAATGGTGGCGTCTTCGGTTTCGCCGCTGCGATGCGACATTACGGCGGTGTAACCGGCGCGCTGGGCAATCGACACGGCTTCCAATGTTTCGGTCAAAGTGCCAATCTGATTAACCTTGACCAACAGCGAATTGGCCAGCCCCATGCCAATGCCCATGGTCAGCCGTTTGGGATTGGTGACAAACAAATCATCGCCGACCAATTGCACCTGATGGCCGATTTTGTCGGTCAAGGCCTTCCAGCCAATGAAATCATCTTCGCTCATGCCATCTTCTATCGAGCGGATGGGATAGTTTTTACACAAATCGGCCAGATAATCGGCCATGGCTTCGGGTGACAGGCTCAAGCCTTCACCGCTGATTTCATATGTGCCATTTTTGAAAAATTCGGTGGCGGCGCAATCCAGCGCCAGCGCCACATCAACCCCGGGTTTGAAACCGGCCTGTTCGATCGAGGCCATAATGAAATCCAATGCGGCGCGAGTGCTGGCCAAATTGGGGGCAAAACCGCCTTCATCGCCGACCGCTGTCGCCAGACCCTTTTGGTGCAAGCCTTTTTTCAGCGTGTGGAAAATTTCACTGCCCCAACGCACCGCTTCGGCCAGATTGGGCGCGCCAACTGGGACAACCATAAATTCCTGAAAATCAATCGGGTTATCGGCATGTTCGCCGCCATTGATGATATTCATCATCGGCACCGGCAAAATATGCGCCGACACCCCGCCGACATAGGAATAGAGCGGCATTCCGCGTGCATCTGCCGCCGCCTTGGCCACCGCCAGTGACACGCCCAAAATGGCATTGGCCCCCAAACGGCCCTTGTTTTCGGTGCCATCCAATTCGATCATGCCCAGATCAATATCGCGCTGATCTTCGGCATCATAGCCCAGCAAGGCCTCGCGAATTTCGGAGTTAACCGCAGCGATTGCCTTTAACACGCCCTTGCCCATAAAACGCCCAGCGTCGCCATCGCGCAGTTCCACTGCTTCATGTGCTCCAGTGGATGCGCCCGAAGGCACGGCAGCGCGGCCAAAGCTGCCATCTTCCAACAGAACATCGACTTCGACAGTGGGATTGCCCCGGCTGTCCATAATTTCGCGGGCGTGGATGTCGAGGATCGCGGTCATGGTGGGTTCAGCTCCTGTGGCTATAGCTTTGGTCGGGTTTTGCAGCCCCTTTAACAGCAAGCCCTTTTCATTCAAGCTGCATTGCAGCATGATATTGCAATATCCAAAGCAATCCCCATCTGATTCTTGCCCTCATCTATCCTTGCTAGGAAAATTATTATGGCCGACGAAACAACCCCTGCCAAAAAACCACGCAAAGCATCTGCCCCCAAAGCGGCAAGTGCAAAACCCGTCAAAAAACCTGCCGCCAAAAAGGAAACGCCCGTGACCAAACCCGAAGACAGCAACATTCCCGCCGCCAAAGCCGGTTTCACCCGTGCATTGGACGAAGCCAAGGCTGGTGCTGCCGCATTGGGCAAAGAAGCGCAGGACCGCGCAGGTGCTTACCGTGACCAATTAAGCGGCAAAAGCGCGGATTTGATCGGGGACGCCCGCGAATTAAGCGGCCAAGCCAAGGAACGCGCATTGGCTCTGGCCGAAGAAGGCAAGACCAAAGCCAGCGACGCGCTGACCGGACTGGGCAAAATTGTCGCCGATAATGCAGCGGCGATTGATGAAAAACTGGGCGCCAAATATGGCGATTACGCCCGCACCGCCGCCCGCAGCATTCAAGAAACCGCCGTGAAATTGGAAACCAAAGAACTGGAAGAATTGGGCGAAGATGCCAAGGCATTTGTCCGCAAAAGCCCAGGTTTGGCGGTGGGAATTGCCGCTGCGGTTGGATTTTTTCTGGCGCGCTTGTTTCGGGGATCACGCAAAGATACAGATGCTTGATGACTGAAAAGCAGCCTGAATCTGAACCGGAATCCTTAAGCCCAGAAACCTTAAGTGGGGAACTGCGCGCCTTACTTGCAGCTGTGCGGCCGATGATAAGCACCGAGATCAGCTATCAATCGGCACGGGCGGGGCTGGCGGGCAAGGCCATGGCCCGCATCGCCGGTTGGGGGGCGCTGATTTTGGCGGTGCTGTTTTTTGTGCTGATGGCATTGATTGTCGGGCTGCTGTTTGCGCTGGCCCCGTTGTTGGGCCGATGGGGGGCGCTGGCGGTGGTGTTGCTGGCGCTGTTATTGCTGGGCGCGCTGGCGGGTCTGGCGGCACGGGCGGCATGGCGACGGCTGATGGCGCTGCTGCGCGATGGGAATGAGGCGGCATGAGCGCAGAACTGGCCAAATTACGTCAGCAACGCGATCAAGCCCGCGCCGATTTTACCGGCAGGCTGGATAGAGCGCGCCATGATTTGACGGGGGATGCGGTAAAGGACAGAATTCTGGCCGATTTGCAGCATACGGGCATCCGTTTGGCCAATGAAACCATCGAAATTGCCAACGACAGTCGGGGGATTATCGCCGGGACATTGACCGTTTTGGCGGTGTATTTGGCGCGCAAGCCGATTGGCGAAGCGGTATTGTCGGCGTGGGAGAGAAAGGGCAAGGGTTTGAAGGATGATTTGGTTTTGAAAACTGAGTCGATTCAGAAAAAACTGCTGCGGCGACGCAAAAAGAAAATCGAAAAACCGCAAATAGACCATTGATTGCTGCATCTGCGAAGGCCTATGATGAGGCTCCCTTCCCTCCCCCGGAAAAATGGTTTTATCATGCAAAAATTACATCTCGTTATGGGCGGTCGCGTCACCGATACGCAAACGCTGGATTTTCAAGACCTGTCGCAAATTGATCTGGTCGGGGTTTATCCCAATTATGCCGAAGCTGAAGAAGCCTGGAGCAGCGCGGCGCGGCGCACGCTGGATGATGCGGAAATGCGCTATGTTATTGTGCATTTGCATCGGTTGTTGGAACCGGATTTGCCGAATGGGTGAATTATCCGTCGCCCCGTGCTTGACACGGGGCTGGGCTGATTTTGCGCGGCGACTGGCGAAAACTATTTTTGTGCGCATCCGTATCGTCGACATCAATTGGAGCATCGTGCTGAAAAGCATGTCCTGAGCCTGTCGAAGGGTGGGAACCGGTTTTCAGCTTAAAACGATGCGAAAACAAATAACGAGAGCGGGCAGTCTGATTCAGATTTAACGCTGCCCGCTCTAGCAGATTTTGTGATAGGATGGCCTCCGAATATGAGCCAAGCCCCGTGTCAAGCACGGGGCGACGAAGATAGCTCAACCTGATCTCATCGCGTTCAAAGTTTATATAAATTCAATCTTCTGCACCAGATAGCTGCGATCACCCGATGGCACGGTCACTTCGACTTCATCCTCCACCCGGCGGCCAATCAGCGCACGGCCCAGCGGCGAATTATAGCTGATCCGGCCCACTTTGGCGTCGGCTTCGGTTTGGCCAACAATCTGATAACGCACCGGTTTGTCGT
>JBEAOQ010000018.1:0-8121 GCA_041164845.1 Pseudomonadota bacterium
CGATCGGGCGGTGTCAAATGGCGCGAAGGTCATCAATTTGTCGCTGGGCGGTTCCTCGCCCGCCAGTATTTTGGTCAATGCCATCAACCGCGCCGCCACGGCTGGGGTGGTGATTGTGGTGTCATCGGGCAATGATGGTGCGGCCAATCCCGATCTGTTTGCATCGGGCCTGCGCCAAGCGGGCAATGGCAATGTGATTATTGCCGGATCGGTGGACAAAACCAATGTGATTTCCAGCTTCACCAATCAGGCTGGAACCGAACAGCAATGGTTTTTGAACGCTTTGGGCGAACAAGTTTGCTGCACCTATGAAAATGGGGTGATTAAAACCACCACCACCAATGGCCAGAATTATGTTACCGTCTCATCGGGCACCAGCTTTTCCGCGCCGCAAATTGCCGGAGCAGCGGCCCTGTTGTTTCAGGCTTTCCCCAATCTGACCGCCGCGCAGGTGGTGAGTCTGTTGCTGAAAACCGCAACTGACGGCGGGGCCAGTGGCACCGATGCCATCTATGGGCGCGGGATTTTGGATATTGCCGCCGCCTTTGCACCGCAAGGGACAACCTCGCTGGCGGGTAGCAGCACATTATTGGCGATGAGCGATACCGCCGCCGTGACATCGCCCGCAATGGGCGATGCAACGCAGGCAGCGGCGCTAAGCACTCTGGTGTTGGACAGCTACAACCGCGCCTATCGGGTGAATTTGGCGGCGTCGCTGAATGGGGCGCAAATTGCCCCCAAGCTGACCTCGGCGCTGACCTCACAGATGCGGCAAATGGTTACAGGAACTGATAAGGTCGCGCTGGCCTTTACCGTGGATAACAGCGGCCATGTCGCAGCAATGCCTTGGACTCGCCAGTTGAGCCTGTCACGCAGTGATGCCGAAAAGGCCAAAGTTTTGGCAGCGCGAATCGTCGCAAGGATTTCGCCAAAAGCGCAAATGGGCTTTGCCTTTTCCGGCGGCGCGGATGGGCTGGTGGCCCAGATGCAGGGCCACGATCAGCCCGCCTTCCTGATTGCCGGCAATCCGTTGCAAGACACTGGCTTTGCCCGCAGCGGCCAGACCAGCTTTGCCCTGCGCCGCGATATGGGCGGTGCGTTGCAAGGTTGGGGGCTGACGGTCAGCGCCGAACGCGGCGAAGCGATCAGCGCCGCGCCCTTGCGGATTGGCGGCAGCGCGATCAACCAGCGCAGCATGGATATGACCAGCCGCTTTGGCGTGGCAATGGATCGGCAATTTGGCGGATTAACCACCAATTTCGCCGCCAGTTGGTTGTCAGAAGACCGCACCATTTTGGGGGCGCGTTTCGCCAATGCTTTGGGCACACGCGGCGCAACCACCCTGTTTTTGGATGCAGGCTTGGGCTGGAACGCATCGGAAAATCTGCGGTTTGGCGCGGCTTGGCGGCAGGGCTTCACCCATATCCGCAGCGGCGCAACGGTGATGGGCGGATCACATTTGGCCAGCAATGCTTGGGCGATTGATGCCAGCCGCCAAAATGCGTTGAAACAGGGGGATAGTCTGTCCTTCCGCCTGTCCCAGCCTTTGCGGGTGGCCAGCGGCGGCATCGGGTTTAACCTGCCAACCAGCTATAATTACGCCACATTATCGCCGACCTATGGCATTTCCACGCTGAACCTCGCCCCGAAAGGCCGCGAAATGACCAGCGAATTGGCTTGGCACGCACCAATGTTGGGCGGGGCCGGCGGGGCCAGCGTCTATTTCCGCCACAATCCGGGCAATTACAGCCAAATTGCGGCGGATAAGGGTGTGGCCTTCAGCTGGAATGGGCGGTTTTGAGCGATCCAGCCACCATCGTCACCCTGAACTTGTTTCAGGGTCTATCGTGCCACATTCACAAAGCTGTCAGCTGCATCGTCAACCGATAGATTTGGATCAATCCTACCCACCGAGGATTGACGATAAATGGACCCTGAAACAAGTTCAGGGTGACGATGATGAGAGAATTGTTCATATGCGATAGCTCTACCCTCGACGTAGCCCGCTTCCCCCGATACCATTGCCTCCACCACTTCCGGAACACAGGGGCGCGTCGCCATGCATATTCTCAACAGCCTGCTGGGCATGGCGCTGATACTGGCGCTGGCGGTTTTGCTCTCCAGCAACCGCAAAGCCATAAATTTGCGGGTGGTCGGCGCGGCCTTTGCCTTGCAGGCCGGATTTGCCGCGCTGGTGCTTCATTCCGCGCCTGGTAACATGGCGTTGCAAACTGTGGCGTCGGGTGTTTCCAACCTGCTTGGCTATGCCCATGCGGGGGTCGAATTTCTGTTCGGCCCGCTGGCCAAGCCGGAAATCGGCGGCACCAGCTTTGCGATTGCCGCGCTGCCGGTGATTATCTTTTTTGCCGCGCTGATTTCCATCCTTTATTATCTGGGGATTATGCAGCTGGTTATCCGCTGGATCGGCGGCGCTTTGGAAAAAATCATCGGCATCAGTCGGATCGAGGCATTGTGTGCGGCGTCGAATATTTTCGTCGGCCAATCCGAAGCGCCCTTGGTTATCCGTCCCTATTTGGCGGGGTTAAGTCCCGCGCAATTGTTCTGTGTGATGACCGTCGGCATGGCCGGTGTCGCGGGGACAATTTTAGCGGCCTATGCCAGCATGGGCATCCGCATAGATTTTCTGGTGGCGGCGGCCTTTATGTCGGCCCCGGGCGGGATTTGCATGGCCAAAATCATCATGCCCGATCCCAAAGGGGATGAGGCGGTGGCGCTTAGCGATCATCCTATCACCGCGATCGAACATGACGAACGCCCCGCCAACATCATCATGGCGGCCAGCGAAGGCGCGCAAACCGGGGTGAAATTGGCGGTGGCGGTGGGGGCGATGGTGCTGGCTTTTGTCGCGCTGGTGGCCTTGGCCAATGGCATGGTCAGCGCGGTGGGCGGATGGTTTGGTCATCCCGAATTGTCGTTTCAAATGATGCTGGGCTATGTTTTTGCCACGATTTTTTACCTGCTGGGCGCGCCCACTTGGGCCGAGGCGATGCATGCCGGCGGGCTGTTTGGCACCAAGCTGGTGCTGAATGAATTTGTTGCCTTTATTGATCTGGGCGCGGCCAAGGATTTGTCCAAGCAGACCGTGGCTTTGGTGACATTTGCCCTGTGCGGTTTTGCCAATTTCAGCTCAATCGCCATTCAAATGGCGGTAACCGGCAGCTTGGCCCCCAACCAAAAACCGGTAATTGCCAAGCTGGGGGTCAAGGCATTGGCGGCGGGATCTCTGGCCAATTTGATGAGCGCGGCTTTGGCGGGGATGTTTATATCGCTATGAATGCGCCGCGAAAATTTGGCATTGGCGCAGTGTTTGCCGTGGTTTTGGGGCTGTTCGTGCTGATGATATTGGCGATGAATGCTCCGGCCATTACCCGCAAATTATTCGGCGGTTCGGTGGTGCAAGTTCCGCTGGTGGCGGGGCAACAGGATGCGGAATCTGGGACATTTGCCCTGTGCCACGGCCCCATACGGGACACATGTGTCGTCGATGGCGACACGATTTGGTATCACCAACAAAAAATCCGCATAGCCGACATTAACGCCCCTGAAATAAGCCATCCGCAATGCGATGATGAGCTGGATTTGGGCGAAAAAGCCACGGATCGGCTGTTGATTTTGCTCAATCAGGGCAAGTTTTCCTTAGAACCACTGCCCGACCGCGATACCGATAAATATGGTCGATTATTGCGGACTATCACCCGTGGCGGGCATAGTTTGGGCGAGGTTTTGGTGGGCGAAGGGCTGGCTGAACGCTGGGTGGGTTATCGGCGGGATTGGTGTCATTAAATGGATGATTTGCGGGAAAAATACGGCCCGACCGCACTGATTACAGGTGCCTCTTCGGGCATTGGCCTGGCCTTTGCCACATGTTTGGCGCAGCAAGGCTTTGACTTGATCCTGCCTGCGCGGCGAATCGACCGGCTGGATGCTTTGGCGGCGCGATTGCGCGGTGCATATGGCGTGGCCATCACCCCCATCGAACTGGACCTTGCACAGCCAGACGCCCCGCAAAAGCTGCTAGATGCCACCACCAATCACGACATCGGCCTGATTATCAGCAACGCCGGTTTTGGCCTGAAAGGCGCGCATGAGAGCAATGACAGCGCCGCGATGCATGAGATGCTGATGGTCAATTGCCATGTGCCGATGCAGCTGGCGCATGGTTTTATCCCGCGTTTGCGCCATCGTCGTTCCGCCGGATTGGGGGCGGGAATGCTGTTTACCGCATCGGTCGAAGGGCTAATCGGCTGCCCCTATAGCGCCGCCTATTCCGCTACTAAGGCGCTGGTGGTGGCGCTGGGCGAAGCCCTGTGGGGGGAATTATCGCCCGAAGGAATAGATGTCCTCACCCTCTGTCCGGGCGCGACGGAAAGCGAAGCCGCCGCCAAACAGGGGGTTGATCCGGCGATGCTACAACACCAACTGCCCGCCCGCACCGTGGCAGAATCCGCGCTGGAGCATTTGTGCGAAGGGCCAACATATATCTCATCCGACCACTACCGCGCCAGCTTCGCCGCCCTAACCGCCATGCCTCGCCGCGATGCGCTGCGGGCTATGGCCCAAGGGATGAAGCCCCAGAGATTAAGCCCCAGAATTTAGACAAAGCGATGAAGCCTAATTGAAAATCACCGATGCCACGTCGCAAACTCATCCACGCTGGCGCGTTCCGTTACCAGCGTATTTTCCGCAGCAGACCAATCGGCGTAGCCCAGCGCCATGCCGGAAATCAGGATTTCGTCATCGGGTAGCGGCAGAAATTCATGAACCACCCCACCAAAATCGCACCATGCCTGTTGGGCGCAGCTTTCCAGCCCATGGGCGCGGGCAAGGATCATGACATTTTGCATGAACAACCCATTGTCGAGCCATGCGCCGATGGCGTGATCGCGGTCCATCGTGAAAAACAGGCCGACGGGCGCGCCAAAGAAGGTGAAATTGCGCATCATTGCGGCTTTGCGGCCCGCCATATCATCGCGTGCCACACCATATAGCCCGTAGAGATCAAACCCGACTTTGCGCCGCCGTGAAATATATGGCTCGCGCATTTTGGCCGGTTGATAGGCATATTCTGGCGAGGATTGCCCGGCATCGGCGGCGGCCAACGCGGCTTGTGACAGGCGATCACGGGTTTCGCCCGCAACGACATGCACCCGCCACGGCTGAACATTGGTGCCCGAAGCCGCACGGGTTGCGCCGGATAAAATGGCGCGGATGGTGTCATCATCGACCGGATCTGGCAAAAAACGCCGCACCGATTTTCGCCCCGCAACAGCATCAATCGCAGAGAGGGGCGGTTTTTCAGAACACATCAAAGCAAAACCTCAATATATTACACCGCATCTTGGCGGATCATATCAGCCGCCTTTTCACCGACCATAATCGCCGGTGCATTGGTGTTGGCCGATGGCATGATCGGCATAATCGAAGCATCCGCCACCCGCAAGCCCGCTACCCCGCGCACCCGCAAGCGCGGATCAACCACCGACGCCGCATCGCCGCCCATCCGGCAGGTGCCCACCGGATGAAAGCCGATATTGGCACGGCTGCGGATGCTGTCCGCCCATTCGGCGTCGGATTGGGGCAATGCTGCTGGCGCAATCCGGCCCCGCACATGTTTGGCAAAACTGGGCGCTTGCAACAATTGATCCACCGCTTTCAGCCCACGGATCATCGCCGCCATATCATTTGGATCACCAAACAGGCGGTGGTCAATCAGCGGCTTATCCAGCGCACTGCCGTTGCGTAGACGGATTTCGCCCCGGCTGCGCGGTTTGCTGACATTGGTATAGACGACAATTCCGGGTGATTTATGCGGGCCACGGGTGATCGGATCATAGGCCGATGGGCCAAATTGCAGTTTAATATCCGGCGCAGCCAAATCGGGGGAGGAGCGCAGAAACGCCATCGCCTCGACCGGCGTCACCGTCATCATCCCGCGCCGTTGGATCAAATATTGCGCCATGCCAAGCGCATAGTGGAACGGATTCATCTTGGTATTTACCGTGGGCAGATCGACCAACAGGCTGGTCTGCACGCTGGCATGTTCTTGCAAATTTTTGCCGACATCGGGCGCGTTGACCTGCACGCCTATCCCCATTGCGCGCAATTCATCGGCGGGGCCAACCCCCGAACGCAGCAATATCGCGGGCGATTGCATCGAACTGGCGCTGATGATGATCTCGCGCCGTGCATCCATTCGTTTGACCACCTCGCCATGATGATAGGCCACCGCCACGGCGCGGCCATCTTTGATAATGATTTTATCCACCACCGCGCCGGTGATGACGGTAAGATTGGGCCGTTTCACCGCCCTATCGAGAAAAGCAAGGGCCGCGCTGGATCTTTGGCCGTTGCGCTGGGTCACATAGGCCAAAAACGCGCCGTCAATATCGCCTGCGCAATAATCTTCTACCTCGCGCAGACCCGATTCGGCGCAAGCCGCAATAAAGGCATGGGTGAGCGGATGAATTTGGCGCGGCAGCGACACGCCCAACGGCCCAGTGGTGGAATGCGATGCCGATTCCGCCCCATTAAACCCTTCGGATTTTTTGAAATAGTCCAGCGCCGAATCCCAGCCCCAGCCGGTGCAGCCCAGATCGCGCTCCCAAGCATCATAATCCGACCGCGCCCCGCGAATATACATCATCCCATTCAACGACGACCCGCCGCCCAGCATTTTACCCGCCAGCCACATGATTTGCCGCCCAGCCAAGGATGGATCAGGCTCGGTCAGATACATCCAGTCCTTTTGCGGTTTGCCCAGCATCGTGTATGAACCAGAGGGCATTTTGGCCATAAATCCATTGGCCGTGCCGCCCGCTTCCAACAAAACCACCTTGCAATGGGGATCCTCGGACAGGCGACTGGCCAGGACACAACCCGCACTGCCACCGCCGCAAATAATGTAATCAGCATGAGTGGGGTTAAGCATAAGATGGCATCCGTTTTCGCGTATAAATTGCCATATTTTTATTTGGAGGCTTTTTGCCCCCAACCCCCAGACAAAAAATCAATTCATACAATGTTGCATGACATTACAAATTAAACAGCTGCTTCGCCCGTCCGCCGATAATCATATTTTTATCCGCTTCGGGCACGCCGGCAAACAGCTCTTCGATTTTGGCCATTGAATGGGGGAAGGTGGTTTCCGAGTGGGGGTAATCGGTTGACCACATGATATTGCCCGCGCCGGGCATATCGCGGGTGAGGATACCGACGCGGTCATGGATGAACGAGGCATAGATATTGCGATCCATATAATGGCTGGGTGGGTTATCTATGACGCTATTCACCCAATAGCGTTGTTTGTGCCAGGTTTCGTCCATATAATTGGCGGCAAAGGCCAGCCAGCCGGTGCCGCTTTCGATCGAGGCCAATTTCAGATCGGGGAAACGATCAAACACCCCACCAAAGATCATGATGGCGATGGGTTCGCCCATACCAAATTTCGACATCAACAGATCGGAGAGGAAGAATTTATGGTCGGTATAGCGCACCGCGCGCCCACCCAGATGGATAGTGACCGGCATTCCCAGATCACAAGCAGCTTTCCAGAAGGGGTCAAATTCGGGATCGGCATAGCTGCGGTCGCCATTGACATCGCCGGTGAGGGCGCGGGTTTGGTTGTCCATTCCGCTGCCGGCGGCAAAGGCTCCCTGCCGTGACATCGGAAATGCGGGGATATTCACGGCTTTTAGTCCGCTTGCGGCAAAATCACGCATCATCCGAATGGCCACAGCGACATCCTGCATCGGCACATAGCCGACACCCAGAAAACGCGACGGCGCATGGGCGCAAAAATCGGCGAGCCAGCGATTATAGGCATCAAAACTGGCGATAAACAGGTCATTATTGGTGGTGCCCAATGGCCCGCCACCGAATAATACAGCAGCGTCGACGCCGTCGGTATCCATGTCTTCGATCCGCGATTTGGGCATCCAACCACCCGCCAAAGCATCGGCAGCACGACCGTGCATTTTGAAATCTTTGCCCTCGCGGCCGGCCTGCGCACTAATCAGGTTTAATTTGCGGCGACGCCCTTCAAACACAATATAATCGCAATCTTCGCCATGTTCGAGTTGTGGCGCCATATCGCGGAATTCT
>JBEAOQ010000019.1:0-4555 GCA_041164845.1 Pseudomonadota bacterium
ATTGCCGGTGCCGATGATGACCAGCCCCGTTTCCGCGTCATAATTAATCGCATCCCACGGGGTGCCGCCGCCGCCGACATCCCAGCGGCTGTTTGGATCCCATGTCTTGATCGCGGCTTCCAGGTCGGGGTGATCTTGTGGGCCAAGTTTGGGGTCACGCGGCACGGTGTGGAACCGCCAGCGCAATGTGCCGCTGTCTAGATCATAGGCGCTGACATAGCCGCGCACGTCATATTCCGCGCCGCCATTGCCGATCACCACCACATCGCCCGCCACTTCGGGGGCGCCGGTGGAATTGATCCCGCGTTGGTGGTCTTCGGCGGTGTCGGTCTGCCAGATCACTTTGCCGGTCCGCGCATCCAGCGCATAGAGTTTGGCATCAAGCGCCGCGACAAACACTTTGCCCCGCGCCACCGCGACCCCGCGATTGGCCATGTCGCAGCAGACAGTGCGGTTGACCTGCATGTCCACTTGCGGTTCGAACCGCCAGATTTCCTTGCCCGTGGCGGCATCAAAGGCATAGGCACGCCCGGCAACGCCCGAGGTATACATCACCCCGCCGATGACAATCGGGGTGGCTTCTAAGACGCGGTTGGTGCCCAATTCGGCTTGCCACGCCAACCCGATGGTGGTGACATTGGCGGGTGTGATTTGGGTTAGTAAAGAATGATGCGATTTGCCCGCATCGCCGCCGGTTGTCGCCCAATCATCCGGGCCAATCGCCATCTCGGGCGATTTTTGCGATGAACAAGCTCCAAGCAATAGCGCCGCAACCAGCGGGATCAGGCGTTTCATTGACCGTCCCACGGGCTTTTCATATGATAGGGCACGGTGATAAAATTGGCCTCGATCTGGCGGATCATGCCATCTTCGATCTTGAACAATTCGGCCAGATAAAAACTATGCGGGTAACGGATTGGCGATTGCACCGTTCTGCCATCGGTCAGCTGATATTCCGCCAGCCGCCCGCAATGGTCGATAAAGCCAAAAGCCAGCACCAAGCCGCGCGCTTCGTCTACCAGCGGAAACCGGCGGCCGCGCAAGCGATCATCATAGCGGTAATTGCCCATGCGAAATTGGTCATCGCAGCCCAAAGCCGCAACCGGCACAATATAGGCGAATTCGGGATTATGGGTGGTCTGCACGCCGTTTTCCACGCGGTCACAATCGGGATGAAAGCGGGTGTGGAGCGTGCCGTCATTTTGTTGCAGGGTTGAAAAATAGCCGTCTGCGAGTGCGATCATATCGGCGCGGGGGGTGGTCTGGGCGACGTTGGCGTTCAAAATAGGCTTGTCCCAATATCGCGGATTAAGAAATTTGATGCCGCTGTCCGATTGGCGAACCACGATGGTTTCGGCCTCTGCGACCTCGCCCGCTGCGTTCACTTTCAGCCGCAGAGTAAAGGCGGATTCTTCTGTGTGTTCGTGGCAAACTCCGAAATAGCCGACCTCGCCCGTCTGGCTATCGGCAAAGCGCAATTGATAATCACCCAGCCGGTCGATTGTTCCCCACAAGCCGTCACCGACATCAAGCATGACATTGTTTTCAGACGTCTGACAGCCATCAGCCCAGCGCACAGCCGTTGCATCGCGCCGAGACAGCGCCGCCAGATAGGAGTCCAGCACCGCATAGAGTTGGGGCCGATCCATATTTTACACCATAGTCCAGTGGAAGAGTTGTCCAGCACGGTTTTCGCCTGTCAGCCGCTTGCCTTTTTCTTCCAGCAATCCGCGCACAACCACCCAATCGCTCCAGCCGATCAGGCCGATGATCGGGCCATGGGGGGCCGCACCGCGCAAGTCGCGCCAGAAATGAGCATCGGCATGGGCGACATCCATGCGCGGGGCGGAATGGGTTTGGGCAAATGCCATGCTCGCCGGGATACGGCTGTCGAATACCACCAGCGTGGGTGTCATCTGGGCTGCTGCAACTTTGGCGCTGGCGGCCAGACTGGCGGTAACGATAGCCGTGGATTTGAGCATCATGCGTCTGGACAGGGTCATTTGCCGAGATTTCCCAAATAAGAGGCGATGGCTTCAAGCTCGGCGTCGGTAACTTCGGTGCGGGACAGGCGCGGCATGGCCACCTTGCCCCCGCGCACCACCGCTTTGACATAGTCAGGTGCCAAATCCTTGCGGTTTTCAAGGAGGCCGCTTTCCGGCGGTTCTCCGGCCCTGATGCGTTGCATGGTCAGCAAATTGGTGCCCATACCGCCCGCCAAATGGCAGGAGCCGCAGCGGTTGGAGAACAAAGCTCTGCCATCCCTGCCATTGGCCAAGCGGTCACCCGCTGGCATGGCGGCGCGCATCTGGTAGGGGGGCGGTGGTGGCGCTGGGGCTGGGGCTGGGGCCGGAGCTGGGGAATTGCCAGCGACCAGCAGCAGCGCCGCGATGCTTGTGACCAATAGAACTGCATTCCTCATGCCTTGCCTCCCTTGGCATGATCGCGATAGGCAGCTGGCCATATCCCTGATTTGCCCGGGGCAAGGATGCCATTGGGATCAATCGCGTCTTTCACCTTCTCGTTCAGCCTTCGCTGGACAGAATCATTAAAATTATAGGTCGCATTGACCTTGTCCATCCAGCCAAGATGGGTGCGATATTCGCCATAGCCTGCCGCCGCCGTTCCAGCGATCAGCGCATCGAACATCTTGCGGATATTGGCGACCTGCTCTGGCTTGTCCCGATCATACATCAGCATATTGATATTGGTGGCAAACCGCCCGCCGATGGTGAAACTGGCATAGAAATCGACATCATGTTCGGCAATGATCTTGCGGCTGCGCTGGAGCTGGCCCAGCACATGTTTGGAGGTTGCTGGCACCACCGGCGAAAAGCCCATATGCGCGCCGCGCCCGCCAACCCAATCGCCCATTTGCAGCGCCACGGCGGATGGCACGCCCATGGTTGGGTCAAACTGGTTGAGCGGATCGCCCTGTCGCCACCAAACTTCGCGTGGTGGGGTGTCGAGATGCCGTTTGAAAGCAGCTTTGACAATATTTGCCCTTGCGTTGTTCAGGGCTTCGTCACCATAGAACCGCACCTGCACCTGCCAATAGCCCAGCTTGTGCTCTTTTAGCAGTTCTTGCACCCGCCATTCGGGGATAGCGCCTTCTTTGTCCCAAAAATCCTTGCGTTGACCTTTCAACACAATTTTGCCCAGCCATGACGGGACAAAGACATTCTGTTCGATCACACCGGCGATTTTGAGCGGGGTCAGCGTGTCGATCACCCAACCAATATCGCCTTCATTGGGAATATCCCAGGTCAATTGCAGCGAGGTTTCCGGCGCAGGTTGCAGCCACACTCCGGCTTTGGCGACCACCCCCATATTCGATTGGCTGAACATATGCGTCCAATCCGGCCCATAGCTGAGCGGGAACAGGTGCCAGCTGTGATTATTGTCCATCGCCCCCATGCCGGTGCGCATAACCTCACCATTGGGCAACACAACCTCCATCCCGCAAAGGTTGCGCGCATGTTGGCCATAGGGCGTGTAGCCCATGCCATGATCCAGCGCATTGCCCAGCACCGATCCCCAAGCATTGCCCGGAACCGACATCCACAGCGGGGCCTTTTCCCGCTGGATATGCTCATACAGATCGAAAAAACTCACCCCGGGTTCGATCACGCAATAGCCGAGTTCGGTGTTGAGTTCATGCACCTTCATCATCCGCGACAGATCAAGCACGATAGACCCCGGCATACGCGGTGCCGCCGTGCCATAGCCGAGATTTTTGCCGCGAGACACCGGCCACAGCGGGGTCTTATGGTCGTTGGCAAGGCGGACAATCGCCTGTATTTCTTCCAGCGAGGCGGGCGATACCGCTGCCGATGCGGGCCATTCCTCTTCGGAGCCGGGCGCATAAATATCGGAATAGGCGTCGCGGTCGTCGTCACTGGCAAGAACCCAGCCATCGCCGACCACGCCTCTAAAAGCCTTGAGCGCTTTCTCAAAACCAATCGGTGAAATGCGGGGGGGAAGGGTGAGTTTCACCGTGTTGTCCTCTCATATTTTTATAACAATTGTTATTATTATGAATGCCGGATTTGGCGTGCAAGGTCAAGGGCTAGAGCGGGCAGCGTTAAATATGGGTTCACGCCCTAATTAACTATTATCGCATCGTTTTAAGCAAAAAACCGGTTCCCACTTTTTTGCACGAAGCTCCAGAAAAAAAAGGGGCGGCCCAAAGACCGCCCCTTTCGTTTGGCATCACAGCATATTCCGATCAGAATGTCTTTTTGACCGTAACTGCCCATTCACGTGGACGACCAACTTGGCTGTAGATCGTGCCGCTAAAGCCATAGACCGCCGCAAAGCGGAACGGGGTGTAATATTGCTGGAACAGATTTTGCACCTCGAAAGATACCGAGAGATCTTCCTTGGGGTTTTTCCACGTTACCCGCGCATTGGCCAAAGTGTAAGCGGCGTAATAATCAATCGGCCCACCGGCTGCAACGCGACCAGCACTGGTCTTGCCGGTATGCGAAATATCAAAACGCGGGGTCACGGTGCCCAGATTGCCGACGGGGTATTTATACTGAATCCCGCCGCT
>JBEAOQ010000020.1:0-3749 GCA_041164845.1 Pseudomonadota bacterium
TAGTGGCAACGACTGATTATTACGAACTGCTCGAAGTTGAGCGCAGCGCCGATGATGGGGTGATTAAATCATCCTATCGCCGCTTGGCTATGCGCTTTCATCCCGACAAAAATCCGGGTTGCGCCGATTCCGAGGCTAGGTTTAAGTCGATCAGCGCGGCCTATGATTGCCTGAAAGACCCGCAGAAACGTGCCGCTTATGATCGCTATGGTCATGCGGCGTTCGAAAACGGCGGGATGGGGAATGCTGGCGGCGGCGGTGATGGCGGATTTGGCGATATTGGCGATATATTTGAGTCGATTTTTGGCGGCGGTTTTGGCGGCGGCGGACGCCAACAAGCGCGGCGCGGTGCCGATTTGCGCTATGATCTGGAAATTTCGCTGGATGATGCCTTTCATGGCAAACAGGTGGAAATTGAGGTTGAGGTGGCTCAGGCCTGTGAGCCGTGCCATGGCAAGGGTGCGGAGCCGGGAACATCGGCGCGGCGCTGTAATCTGTGCGGCGGGCATGGCAAAGTGCGGGCGCAGCAGGGCTTTTTTATGGTCGAGCGCACCTGTCCCACCTGCCACGGGCGCGGTGAAGTTATTGAAAAACCATGCCGTTCATGCCGTGGCGAAGGCCGCGTCGATAAAAGGCAGAAACTGGATGTGGCCATTCCACGCGGGGTGGATAATGGCACGCGGATACGCTTAACCGGCAAGGGTGAGGCCGGGCCGCAAGGTTCGCCGCCCGGCGATTTGTATATTTTTCTGCATGTTAAGCGGCATAATGTGTTTGAACGCGACGGCAATACGCTGCTGACCCGCGCGCCGATCAGTTTTACCACGGCGGCGCTGGGCGGTGAGATTGCCATTCCTGGGCTGGATGGCCAACAACATGGCATCCGGATTCCGGCGGGCATTCAATCGGGCAAACAATTGCGCCAGCGCGGCGGCGGGATGCCAGTGCTGAATGGGCGCGGGGTTGGCGATATGGTGGTGGAAATTATGGTGGAAACGCCGACAAAACTCACCGCTAAACAAAAAGCGATTTTGCAGGAATTGCAAGCATCAGAAACGGGCGATGAATGTCCCGAATCGAAGGGGTTTTTTGAGCGGTTGAAGGGGGTTTTGGGGGGATGATTTTCTGGGCTGTAGATTACAGCCCCCACCCCAACCCCTTCCCTCTAGGGCAGGGCTATTGCATATTCATTTTCACGGTGAGCGTAAGTGGGAAAATGGTTCGCGCAGAGGCGCAGAGGCGCAGAGAAGGTGTTCTGTGGGGGATCCAGACGTTCATCAAAAAGGCATATCGCCTGTTACCACTTATGCCTGCGGCTTTGCGCAATCTCTCCGCGTCTCCGCGCCTCTGCGCGAACCAAATTTCTGCATTTGCCGCATTCACAAGCATATGCGATTGCCCTGATCTCAAGGGGAAGGGGCTTAAGAAATGCTCATAACCTCAGCCCTAATTCCAGAAATCAGCTTGGGATCCATGGTCAGGTGGTTTTCTTCTTCATCCAAAATTGCCAAAAATGCGGCGCGTTTGATGTCTTTTAGCCTGTCCGGATTAAAAATGATGGTCGCGGGCAGGGTGGATATGACCAGATCAATCATCCGTTCCGCGCCGTGTAATCGCCCCCAGAGATAGTCATTTTCGCGGTAGCTGCGGCTGAAAAACGCGCCGAAATTGTAAAATTCCACCCCGCGCAATGTCGCCGAAGCCCCGCCTTTGCGGATGGATGTGGCATCATCGGGCGAGATGCGGTCGACTTTGACGGGATCAAACTCGGTCAATCCCTCGCCGCGTAACAGGGGCAGGGTTACGGTGTCATAAAAAGGAAAGCCCAAATAGGTAATCAGCACGAGCCGCCGCAATGCGGGTGGCATCGCGGTCATCGCCTGAGCCAATAGGGCATCGACCAGATGATCGCTGGCGATCAATTGCCGACGTCCGGCAATTTCCGCCAACACTGCGGCGGGATTGCTGGCAATTTGTTCCGCCAAATTGGCAAATTCACGGCCCGCAGTGGCGCTGGCTTCGCAATCAAAATAGATGGCTAAAGCCTTGTAAGCGACATCGCGGGCCTGCTCGCGATCACCTTCGCTTATTCCGGCTTCACTGCTCCAATCATCGGACAGACGACGAATCAACAGGCGCAAGCGGCGGATGCGAAAAGCCAGATCATGTTCGCGGAAAAATCCGGCAATCGGCGATTTGACCCCAGCGTCATTGAGGCCGTTTTGGTTGATTCCAATGCGGGCCAATTGGGCGATTAAATGCTGATAGACGTCTTCAGCGGCCTCGGTTTGTAGTTGCGGAGCGTTGTGTTGGATCAACCGCGCCAGATCATCCAAAACACCGGCAAATTTGAGCTGGACATAGCCTTGAAAGGCGAAACCCGCCCGATCTACCGCCGCCGCATGGGCCTTTGCCCGCCAGCTGCGTAGCCGTTTGGGGGTGGGCCGATCAAAAAACAGCGTGCGGTGGAACAATTTGGTTACACTGTCATCGACATCGGGTCGCAGCGCCGTGACCATCCCACGCAGCCGCGCCATTTCGCGCGATTGCCGTTCCAACGTTTCCAGATTGTCGCGGATCGGTTGTTCACGTGGAATGGAAGACAGCGCACCGGTGATGACCGAAAAGAAGCCCGGTGCATGGCTGGGATTGGGCTTTGGCGCAGAACCGCGATCGGGGCGCGGATCAATATAGACAAAGCGGCGATCCACTTCGCGCTGGGCAGGGCGGCCTTGAAGTACGGTCATAGCCTCGGCAAAGGGCGCGTTGTTGAGCACCGAACCATCAATCAGCGCCACATCTTCGGCTGCGCCGCGCCGATGATGGGCGGGCATGACGCGGTTGATAAAATTGTCGCGGCTGCGCCAGCTGTCGGAGCGTTCTTTGGCCAGTTGGTCTAATTCGGAAATTTGCAAAGGCGGAAAGGCACCCGGAAAGCTGGCGGTGGCGCGGGCGGCAAAGACCAATTCTTCCACTGGGGCTAGCGGCGCGCCGCCCAGGGCCGGAGTTTTGGCGGTGAAACTCAGGGTGAGGCGGTGTTCGCTTTCCTCGACCAAACTGGGGCTATTGAGCCGCAGTTTTTCCATATGGCCGTGAAAATCTGTGGCGGTGACGAACAGATCCAGCGGGTGATCGGGGGGCAGCAGCGGAGATTCAGCTGGGCTGGCGGCCATGGCATCCAAAGCCTCGGCCAGCAATCGCGCAAAGCCGATACCGCTGAAAGGCGGGCGGAACCAGCGCGAACGGATCAGGCGTGAGAGTTTGCCGCGCACTTCGTGGCGTGTTTCAGGGGCCACGCTGCTGGACACCACATTGCCCGGGCGGCGCAGCATAAAGCCCACCAGCGGCAAAGCCCAGAATTTGGTAAAACGCGACCATGGGCGGGAATCGGGATCGAGCAGATCATCGACATCGGCATGGCTAAGCCAGAGATCGGTGACGGGTTCGAGCGATTGTCCGGCGTGGATCGCTTGGGCAAGGAAAACGCCGTTGATCCCGCCGGCGCTGGCACCGGCGACAATATCGGGCAACACCCGCAACCGCAAATTATACGTAGATTCAAGCGATTGCAGCAGATTGAGATAAATGGTTTCACTGGCGCTGAGCGCGGCATCGTCGCCTGCGTGAAAGGCGCGGCTGGCGCGGGCCAATTTCCACAGCTCTTTGGTCACGCCATGCATATAGACCGCAAGGCTGATGCCGCCGTAGCAAATAAGCGCAATCCGGAGTTCTTTTTGGCGCATTTCGAG
>JBEAOQ010000021.1:0-8940 GCA_041164845.1 Pseudomonadota bacterium
ATTGCTAAGACCCCATTAGGGCCATGTTTGGGGGGCTGATAGCCGCGAATTGACGCGATGCCAACTGACTTTTTGCCCTTTTTCACCGCTTATGTCGCATTAGCTTGTGCAGAAAGTGCAATCGGCAGGCCAATGAGCGAGATTTGTCGTCCATAGGTTTCATGCCCGCGATGGGTGGCGCGGCGATAGGAGAAGAATTGCGTGGAGAGGCTGTAGGTATCTAGGCCTAGGGACTCCACCCCTGCTATTCCCGCTTGGCGCAAGCGCGAGGCGGTAAATTTTTCCAGATTAAACTGCCAGCGGCCCGACAGGCCCGGGGCGAAAAATTCGGCATATTTGACCTCTTGGGAGAGGAAATTATCGCGGAAACGGGTGTCCACCTCATAGCTGGACTGGGCGATGCAGGGGCCGATGGCGGCGGTGATATTTTCGCGCTTTGCCCCCAATTCTTCCATCGCGGCAATGGTTTGATCGGTGACACCGGCCAGCGCCCCTTTCCATCCGGCATGGGCCGCGCCGACGACACCAGCGATCATATCGGCAAAAAGCACGGGCGCGCAATCGGCGGTGACGATGCCCAACAGCAGGCCACGCTGGTTGGTGACGAGGGCATCGGCATGGGGGCGTTCATCATCCAGCCAAGGGTTTTCGGCGATGACACAATGCGGCGAATGCACCTGATAAACTGTCGCCAATTTGGCATGGGGCATGACCGCCGCAACCGCCCGTTGGCGATTTTCGGCTACGGCAAATTGCGAATCATCCGCGCCTAGCCCGACATTCAGCCCCGCCACGACACCGCGTGAAATGCCGCCGCTGCGCCCCAGAAAGCCATGCGGGACGCCTTCTAGGACCGCAGCGCGGGTGACGCCGACGGGTTCGGTGACGACATCAGCCAAGGCTGCGGCTGACTTGTTCGAAGCTGTCCCGCGAGAGATTGCCGGCGGCAGCGATCCGTTCCAACTCGGCCCGCATCAACGCGCTGCGCCCCGCTTCGATTCGCCGCCAGCGGCCCAACGGTGCAACAAAACGGGCAGCAGTTTGCGGATTGATCGGGTCAAGCGCCAAAATCAGGTCAGCTATCAGCCGATAGCCCGCACCATCCGCCGCATGAAATGCCCCGGCATTGGCGGCAAAGGCCATATAGAGAGCGCGCACGCGATTGGGATTTTGCATGGTGAAATCGAGGTGCGTAGCCAATTCCTGGGTATGTCGTAGGGCATCGGGATGCAAAGACCCCGCTTGCAGTGAAAACCATTTGTCGATGACAAGGGCGTTTCCAGCAAAACGCGCATGGAAATGCGCCAATTTTTCGGCGCGCAGCGGGGTGTTTAGGGCGCAGAGCACCATCAGCGCGCCCTGACGATCGGTCATATTATCGGACGCATCATATTGGGCGGCGGCGCGGATGGCGGTTTCTTGTGGTTGGCCAGCCGCCAGCAAAACCAGCGCCTGTGTTTTTATTTTGCGCGCCCCTTTGGCAGCGGCATCGTGGCCGAAGGGAATGGCACATGCGCGGGTATGCAACGCCGCCAGATCATCGGCCAATTCGCGCCCCAGCCAGCTTTTCAACCCTTCGCGGGCGGCGCGAATCGCTTGTGGATTGGCCAGCGCCAATTGTTCGGCGAGATAGGCTTCGGACGGCAGAATCATCAGTTCGCCGCGCATCAGATCATCCAATGCCGGATCATGGATGATGGCGCGCATGGCTGTGCCAATGGCGGTTTGACTGGAGGATTGGGCGGCAGTGTCTCCCGTAGCTTCGGAGGTGCCATCGGATATGGCCACCAAATGGCGCAGCATCAGGCTTTGCATGGCTTCGTAGCGGGCAAAGGGGTCATCATCATGCGCCGCCAGAAACACCAGATCGTCCATGTCCAGATCGCCGGAAATGGCGACAGGGGCGCTGAAACCGCGATTGAGCGAGAGGATGGGGCGTGAGGGAAAATTAGGGAAGGTGAAAGTGGCTTCGGATTTATCCAGCACGATCAGCTGTTCGCCGCTGTGCTGGCCAGTGTCACGGTCATAAAGTGCCAGTTTCAATGGAATCGGCATTGGTGATTTGCCCATTTGCTCTGGGGTGTCGGGGATGGTTTGAGTCAGGGTCAACTTTGCCTCATCGCCGGCATGGGTCAGCTTGGCGGTCAGTTGGGGGGTGCCCGCTTGGCTATACCACAGGCGGAAATGACCGAGGTCTAGGTCGGCTCCATCTTCGATAGCGGAGATAAAATCTTCGCAGGTCGCCGCTTCGCCGTCATGCCGGTTGAAATAGAGATCTGTTCCGGCACGAAAGCGCATCGGCCCCGCAATTGTCCGCATCATGCGGATGACTTCGGCGCCTTTGTTATAGATGGTCGCGGTGTAGAAGTTTGAGATTTCCTGATAGCTGTCGGGGCGGATGGGATGCGCCAGCGGGCCGGAATCCTCGGGGAATTGGGCGGCGCGCAGCACGCGGACATCTTCGATCCGTTTAACCGCCGCACTGCCCATTGATGCGCTGAACATTTGATCGCGCAGCACGGTGAAGCCTTCTTTGAGGGAAAGCTGGAACCAAACGCGGCAGGTGATGCGGTTGCCTGACCAATTGTGGAAATATTCATGGCCGATGACGCTTTCCACACCATCATAGTCGCCATCGGTGGCGGTTTCGGGGTCGGCCAGAACATAGCGGGTGTTGAAAATATTCAGGCCCTTATTCTCCATCGCCCCCATGTTGAAATCACCGACGGCGACAATGTTAAACAGGTCAAGGTCATATTCGCGGCCAAAGGCTTCTTCGTCCCATTTCATCGCCGCTATCAGCGAACGCATGGCATGGTCGGTGCGGGTTTCGTCACCCGCCCTTACCCAGATATTCAGCGCCACTTTGCGGCCCGACATCGTGATGAATTGATCCGAATTGGCCACCAGTTGCCCCGCGACAAGGGCGAAGAGATAGCTGGGTTTGGGCCAAGGATCATGCCATTCGGCCCAATGGGTGCCGTCAGGATTATCCCCCGATGCGGTGCAATTGCCATTGGAGAGCAGCGTGGGGAATTGGCTTTTATCCCCGCTCATCAACACGGTATAGACCGACAACACATCGGGGCGATCGGGGAAGAAGGTGATCCGGCGAAAGCCTTCGGCCTCGCATTGGGTGCAGAGCATGGCGTTTGATGCGTAGAGGCCCATCAGCTGGCTATTGGCGGCTGGGTGGATCAGGGTTTCGATGGTGATGATGTGGGCGATGTCGGCAAGGTCGATCAGCAAATCTTGGCCTTCCATGCGCCAATCGGTGCAGGGTTCGCCATCAATGGTTACACTTTGTGCCGCGAGGCCATCGCCATGAAGCCGCAGCGTGGGGCTATCGGCGTTTTTGGTGACATGCAGGGTGGATATGAACCGCGTTTCTTCCAGCCCAAGTGCGAAATTCAGCGCAACTGTCGGAACCAACCAAGCGGGCGGCGCGTAATCGGCGCGGTGAATCAGCGGCGGGGTGGCGGGTGCGTGTGACATATCCATTCCCGCCCTATCCCATTAAAGGCGTAAATATTCCAGTAGGGTTGTGCATTCTTGTGCAGTTGGTTGCCAATCCGAGGCGATAAGTCCGCCATAGCCGAAAAGTGCGGAGGTAATGCCAGCCGCGCCAACATCGAGCCACGCCTGTTGCATCGCATTTGCCAGCGGATCGTTGACCGGATCGGTTTGCCCGCGAATATGCCGCAGCCACGCGGCCAGAGCGGTGAAGATGGCCGGGCAGCTTTGGTTTTGGGCGCGGTGATAGGCCAAGGTCGTCAGCCAGCGTTGCGGGATTTTCTGGCTGCCATCCATGGCGATTTGGATCAGCTGATGATTGAGCGCCGGATTGGCAAAGCGGGCCAGCAGGGCATCAGCATAGGCGTTTAGGTCTTGTTCGGGGGCGGCGGTAATACTGGGCGCGGCTTCTTGGCGGATGAGTTGGTCGATTATGGGGCGGATTTTCGGATCGGCCACCGCTTGATGCACATATTTATGCCCCGCCTCTAGCCCCAGATAGGCCAGCGCCGAATGGGCACCGTTGAGCATCCGCAGCTTGGCCTCTTCATAGGGGGCGACATCAGCCACCATTTGCGCCCCGACATTTTCCCAAGCCGGGCGCGGGCCGGCGAAATTATCTTCGATGACCCATTGGCTGAAAGTTTCGGTGATGACGGCGGCTTCGTCACGCAGCCCATCAAGCGTTTCAGCGATGGAATCGCGGTCGGCAGGGGTGGTGGCGGGAACGATGCGATCAACCATCGTCGATGGGCAGGTGCAGTTTTCGCTGAACCAGCCAAGCAGGGCGGGATCGTGGTGGGTTAGATATTCCCCCAACAGCCGCGCCAGCTGTGCGCCATTATTGGCCAGATTATCACAGCACAGCAGGGTGAGGCCGGTATGGCCGACATCATGGCGACGGCGCAGGCCAGCGGAGAGATAGTGATAAACACTGCTATCGCCAGCCAATGCGAAATCCAGCGCGCCATTTGCGGCGCGGCAATAGCCTTTTTCGGTAATGGTGAAACTGATGATATGGGTGGTGGGGGCGGCGATCAGGGCGATGACATCATCAGTTTCATAAGGCGCAACCAATACATCACGCACGGCCCCGATTATGCGGGTTTGTGCGCCATCTGCATTGCGGGTGGTGACGGTGAATAGCCCCTGCTGGGGATTCATCTGATGTGCCACTTCGGCGCTGCGCAACGACACACCGATGATTGCCCAATTTTGGTCGCCAGCCTCCATTGCGCGGTCGGTATACCACGCCATATGGGCGCGGTGGAATGCGCCGATACCGAAATGGATGATACCGATGGTCTGTGCAGCGCGGTCATAGGTGAAACATTCCGCCTCATCGGGGGGGAACACCGCCAGCGTGTCGATGCCAAGCCGTAAGCTGTTGTTCACAATTTATAGGCCTTTTTCGCCAGATTATAGCTGAGGTCGATGGCCAATTCCGCCGCTTGCCAGTCCTCTAGCCGATGCTGCGCCACCAATTCAGCGAGGAACCCACAATCAATCCGCCGCGCCACATCATGCCGTGCGGGGATAGAGAGGAAAGCGCGGGTGTCATCGTTGAACCCGACGGTGTTGTAGAATCCGGCAGTTTCGGTGGTCATATGACGGAAGCGGCGCATCCCCTCAACGCTGTCATGGAACCACCATGCCGGGCCAAGTTTGAGGCAAGGATAATGGCCAGCCAGCGGAGCCAGTTCGCGGGCATAGCTGCTTTCATCCAGTGTAAACAGAATGATCGACAGATCGCGATTGTTGCCGAAACGATCCAGCAGCGGTTTAAGCGCCCGAACATATTCGGTACGGCTGGGTATATCTGCGCCTTTGTCACGGCCAAAAGCCGCGAAAAGCTGGGCATTGTGATTGCGCAAAGCGCCCGGGTGGATTTGCATGACCAACCCATCATCGACGCTCATCGCCGCCATTTCGGTCAGCATTTGGGCGCGAAAGATTTCGGCATCGGCAGGCGTGAATGGGCCTTGGCTGACCTTATGGAACAGGGCTTCGGCTTCATGCAGCGGCAGGTCGGTGGTCTGCGCGGTCGGGTGGCCGTGGTCGGTGCTGGTTGCGCCATGCGCGGCAAAAAAGGCGCGGCGCTGGCGGTGGGCGGCGAGATAACCCTGCCATGACAGGCAATCTTCGCCGGTGATTTGGGAAAATAGGGCAAGGTTTTCGCGGAAGCCTTCAAATTCAGGGTCAACCACCGGATCGGGGCGATAGGCGGTGATGACCCTGCCCTGCCAGCCGCCCGCTTTGCCGTTTTCTGCGGCGATGGCGGCGTGATGTGCCAGATTATCCAGCGGGCTTTCGGTGGTGGCGATAACTGCGATGTTGAACCGATCATAGAGCGCACGCGGACGAAAGGCGGGGGTGGTGAGTGCATCGGTGATATGGTCAAAATACTGGTCAGCCGTGGTGGCACCCAGCCGGACATCCAAACCAAACCCCTCGGCAAAGACCCAATCGAGCCAGATGCTGGAAGGGGTGCCGCGAAACAATTCGTAATTTTCGGCGAACAACCGCCATGCCTTGCGTGGATCAGCATTGGGATTGCCGATACCCAAATCCTCTAACCGCAAACCTTGCGAATAGAGCATCCGAAACACATAATGATCTGGCGTGAGTAAGAGATCTGCCGCATTGCCGAAACTGGTATTTTGCGCGAACCATGCGGGGTCAGTATGGCCATGTGGGCTGATGATTGGCAGACTGGCCACGATGGCATAGAGGTCGCGGGCGATGGCACGCACCGCAGGGTCAGTTGGGAACAGGCGATCAGGATGTAGGATTAACTTAGAGGACATATGGATAGCTATTCACTCGCTTGACAGGGCTTGGCCCCCGTTTCAAAGCCCCATGTAGAACAATCGCCACATTGGATACACTATGAAAATCACCTCGGCCAAAGTAATCGTCACCTGTCCCGGGCGCAATTTTGTGACGCTGAAGATTTTCACCGATCAGGGGCTGTATGGTATTGGCGATGCCACGCTGAATGGCCGCGAATTATCGGTAGTGTCCTATTTGCAAGATCATGTGGTGCCTTGTCTGATTGGCATGGATGCGGGGCGGATTGAGGATATTTGGCAATATCTCTATCGTGGGGCCTATTGGCGGCGCGGGCCGGTGACGATGCGGGCGATTGCCGCTGTCGATATGGCGCTGTGGGATATTAAAGCCAAGGCGGCCAATATGCCGCTGTATCAACTGCTGGGCGGGCGCAGCCGCGATGGGATTATGGTCTATGGCCACGCCAATGGCAGCGATATTGCCGAAACGGTGGATGCCGTGGGGCAATATATTGATCTGGGTTATAAGGCGATCCGTGCCCAGACCGGCGTCCCCGGAATTAAGGATGCCTATGGGGTGGGGCGGGGCAAATTATTTTATGAACCCGCCGATGCGGCCCTGCCATCCGTCACCGGATGGGACACGCGCAAGGCATTGAATTATGTGCCGAAAATGTTTGAAAAATTGCGCGAGACTTATGGGTTTGATTACCATCTGTTGCATGATGGCCATCACCGTTATTCGCCGATGGAAGCCGCCAATCTGGGCAAGGCGTTGGAGCCTTATCAGCTGTTTTGGCTGGAAGATTGCACCCCTGCGGAAAATCAGGAGGCGTTCAAATTGGTGCGCCAGCATACCACCACCCCGCTGGCGGTGGGCGAGATTTTCAACACAATCTGGGATGCCAAAGATTTGATCCAGAACCAGCTGATTGATTATATTCGTTGCACCGTGGTGGGGGCGGGCGGGATTACCCATTTGCGGCGGATTGCCGATCTGGCGGCGCTGTATCAAATCCGCACCGGCAGCCACGGTGCGACCGATCTGTCGCCGGTAACGATGGGCTGTGCGCTGCATTTTGATACATGGGTGCCCAATTTTGGTATTCAGGAATATATGCGCCATACGGATGAGACCGACGCGGTGTTCCTGCATGATTACAGCTTTAACAAAGGCGAATTGTTCTGCGGCGAAACGGCAGGGCATGGGGTAGATATTGACGAGGCGCTGGCGGCGAAATATCCTTATTCGCCTGCCTATTTGCCGGTGGCGCGGTTGGAAGATGGGACAATGTGGAATTGGTGAATAAGGCCCCTCTCCCAACCCTCGCCCCTGAAGGGGAGAGGGTTTTGGCAAAAAACATAGTTTGCGTTGGCGAAGCGATGCTGGAGCTGGCGCGGGCGGGCGATGCTTGGACGCTGGGTTATGGCGGAGATACGCTGAACACGGCGATTCATCTGGCACGGAGTGGTTTGGATACAGCCTACCTAACCGCGCTGGGAGATGATCCATTTAGCTCGGATTTGCGCGATAAATGGACGGCGGAGGGGTTGGATTGTTCGCTGGTGATGAGCGATCCGGCGCGGGGGCCGGGGTTGTATGCCATTACCAATGACGCGCAAGGTGAGCGCAGCTTTACCTATTGGCGCGATAATAGCGCGGCCAAGGGGATGTTTGCGCTGGATGGCATGAAGGCTGTTTTAACTGGGGCCGGACACGCCGATCTGCTGGTTTATTCCCTGATAAGTTTGGCCATCTTGCCGATTTCTGCCCGCGATGCGCTATTTTCCCTGAGTGGCAAAGTGCGGGCCAATGGCGGCAAAGTAGCGTTTGATGGCAATTATCGCCCGCGATTATGGGTGAATAAGGCCGAAACCATTGCCACCCGTGACGCCGCGATTGCCTGTGCCGATATTGGCCTGCCGACTTTGGAAGATGAGGCGCTGTTGTCAGGCGAGGCTGACGCCGATGCGGCGGCCAGCCATTGGCAGGGGCTGGGTTGCGCGGAGGTGATTGTCAAATTGGGAGCCAAGGGGTGCCGATTGCCCGATGGCAGCATCATCCCGCCGCCGGACATATTAGCGCCAGTTGATACCAGCGGAGCGGGCGATGCGTTTAATGGCGGCTATTTGGCGGCGCGGATGCAGGGTGCATCCATCGCGGATGCGGCGCTGGCGGGGCATCGGCTGGCCGGATGGGTGGTGATGCGGCAGGGGGCGATTCCGGCGCGTGATGATGATGCGCCTTATGGGAATTTAGCGCGGGGTTAGCGCAGGGTTAATATCAGCGGAATGCCGTGTTTGGGCCGGATCGTCAGGCGGCCGACCATTTCTGGCTTTTTGATGTTGTCTGGGTATGCCAGCCGATAGCTGCGGATAATATTGGCCAGAATCAACACCGCTTCTTGTTGAGCAAAGCCCGCGCCAATGCACAGTCGCGGGCCACGGCCAAAGGGCAACCAGGCATTGCGCACCGCGTCAGCCTGATCCGGATCGGTGAAACGATCAGGGTCAAAGGCATGGGGGCAAGGCCAATTATTGCTGTTGCGCTGGATGAAAAAGGGCGAAATCGTCAGAATATCGCCGATTCTGATTTTTTTCTCGCGCATTACTTCGGGTTTGGTCGCTTCGCGCG
>JBEAOQ010000022.1:0-2612 GCA_041164845.1 Pseudomonadota bacterium
CCTCGGGAATATAAACGAACGTCCCGTCCGAAAACACCGCACAGTTCAGCGTGGCAAAATAATTGTCGTGCATCGGCACAATTTTACCGAGCCATTTTTTGACCTGTTCAGGATATTCGCGGATGGCCTCGCTGATCGACCGGAAAATTACCCCCGCCGATTCCAGTTCGGCGCGGAAAGTGGTGGCGACCGACACGCTGTCAAACACCGCATCCACCGCAACTTTGCGCGCACCTTCTACGCCAGCCAGCACCTTTTGCTCGGCAATCGGGATCCCCAATTTTTCGTAAACCCGCAGGATTTCGGGGTCAACCTCATCCAGCGAGCCTAATTTCGGTTTGGCTTTGGGCGCGGCGTAATAATAGGCGTCTTGGTAATCAATCGGCGGCACGTTCAGCTTGGCCCAATCGGGAGGGGTCATGGTCAGCCACAGGCGGTATGCTTTCAACCGCCAATCAAGCATCCATTCCGGTTCATTTTTTTTGCCCGAAATAAAGCGAACGGTATCCTCATTCAAACCCTTGGGCGCGAAATCGGTTTCAATATCCGATGACCAGCCATGTTCGTAATCGGCGACACTGGCGGCGGCATCGCGGGCGGCTTGGTCAGGCAGGGTAGGGTTATCGGTCATCACGCCACTCCTGCCAATTGGGTCAAGACAACCCCCGCCAGCGCCGAACGCAGGGTGGCGTTGACCATCGCCCAATGCGGCTGGACAGTGCAATTCCCCTCCAGCGCGCAATCATGGCGGCCATCCTTGCTGCACGCGGTCAGCGCCATTGGCCCCTCCACCGCTTCAACAATATCGGCCAGAGTAATCGCCGCCGCCGGACGCGCCAGCCGCAGCCCACCGCCGATTCCGCGTGATGATCGCAGCAGGCCCGCCGCCGTCAAACGGCTAACCAATTTTTGCACCGTGGGCGCGGGCAGGCCGGTTTCCAGCGCCAAATCGCCCGAATTGACGCGCGAAGCTCCGCAGTGGCGTGCGGCAGCGCTCATGGTGACAACGGCATAATCGGCCATGCTGGATAGGCGCATAGGGGAATTCCGGTTAAATCAGAGTGATTCGTTCCGATTTCGCCTAGGCGCAACCAACCTGCTTATCAAGGCTGCTTATGCCGTAAATTGCCAGAAAAAAGGCGACCTATCGAAATAAACCGATAGATCGCCGTTAAGTTTCGAGGTCTTGCGCTGTTCGCAGCAATCCCTTCGGGTCGCCCAGTTGTGCTAAGCGAGGTTGGTGGGATAAAATTGTAGGAACTCGCCAGTTTTTTAGGTTTTCCATTACAATTTCAGTCATTTTGGAGATATTTTTGATGCATAGGTTTGCGCAAAATCCGCAATCTTCCATCATCGACAGATCGGGGTGATTTTGCCATAGGCGCTTGATGCTTTATTCTCTGATCCGCCCCGCTTTGTTTCATTTGGATGCCGAAAGGGCGCATGGTTTGGCCATCGCGGGCCTCAAATTGTTGCCCTTGTCAGCGCCTACGCCTCAAAACGGCCCACTGCAAACAACTGTGGCTGGTCTGCATTTCCCCAATCCTATCGGCATGGCGGCGGGGTTTGACAAGGACGGCGAGGTGCCTGATGCCTTGCTGGGGCTGGGTTTTGGCTTTGCTGAGGTAGGGTCAATCACCCCCCTGCCACAAACCGGCAATAGTAAACCGCGCCTGTTTCGGCTGGCCGAGGATCAGGCGGTTATCAACCGCATGGGTTTTAACAATCACGGTGCCGAGGCGGCAGTACAGCGATTGGCGGCGCGGATCGGGCGGCGCGGTGTGGTCGGGATTAATATCGGGGCCAACAAGGATTCTACCGATCGTATCAATGATTATGCCACGATGACCCGGCTGATGGCCCCGCTGGCCAGCTATTTGGTGGTCAATATCAGCAGTCCGAATACCCCCGGCTTGCGCGCTTTGCAGGATGAGGGGGCGTTGATTGCTGTGTTGGATGGGGTGCTGGCGGCGCGTGGTGCTGCACAAGCCCCGATATTTCTGAAAGTCGCGCCCGATTTGGAGGTCGCCGATATTGATGCGATTGCGCGTATTGCTCTGGATAAACAACTCGGCGGGCTGATAATTTCCAACACCACCATATCACGCCCCGCGTTGCAATCATCGCATAGCGGCGAAAGTGGCGGCCTATCCGGTGCGCCCTTGCGTGATCTGGCGCAGCAAAGGCTGGCAGATTTCCGCAAAGCAACCGGCGGGGACATGCCGCTGATTGGGGTGGGCGGCATTGCCTCGGCCGAAGACGCTTGGGCGCGGATACGCAGCGGCGCCAGTCTGGTGCAGCTGTATAGCGCGATGGTTTATCACGGGCCGATGATCGCCCGAAAAATAACACGGGATTTGCAGAAATTGATGCAGCGCGATGGTTTTGCCACCATTGCCGAAGCGGTGGGAACGGCTTAGGCTGATAGTATGATCCGCCGCTTATTTCTTATTTTATGTTTTGCGCTTGGTGTGGCTCCTGCCCTTGCTGCCCCCAAAGGGGTGGTCAGCGCCCCCAGCCGCCTCGCCGCCGAAGCTGGGGCGCAGATGCTGCGTCACGGGGGTAGTGCCACCGATGCGGCGATTGCCACCACCCTTGCCTTGACCGTATTA
>JBEAOQ010000023.1:0-4859 GCA_041164845.1 Pseudomonadota bacterium
GATTTTGACATTTGCGACAAAGCTAACCGATAGAGGGATGTAAATGTCAAAATCAATCCACTAGTGGTTCGTTTCTAACATTTGCATCCCTTTTCGAATAGATCGGAGCAAGTGTTAGAAACATAAGAACCACTAGCATTATAGTGTTTCTAGTGGATTTTATGATTTTGACATTTGCGACAAAGCTAACCGATAGAGGGATGCAAATGTCAAAATCAATCCACTAGAGTCATTCTGGTTCCAATTGAACCAGAACGATTTTATACATTGATGACTTTACATTCAATCGTCATTGCGAGCGTGACGAAACTGGTTTAACTTAAAATCATCAGGGTCTAGCCGCCCACCGCAACCTCACCCCATTCCCCCAGCCCCAACCCGGCGACCGTCCATTCGCCAATCCCCCAGCGCACCAGCCGCAAAGTCGGGTGCCCCACCGCCGCTGTCATCCGCCGCACTTGCCGGTTGCGCCCTTCGCGGATCGTCAGCCGCAGCCAGCAATCTGCCACCGTCTTGCGAAAGCGCACCGGCGGATCGCGCGGCCACAGCTGCGGATCATCAATAAGCTCCACGTCCGCCGGTAAAGTCAGCCCATCTTTCAACCGCACCCCGCCGCGCAACGCCGCCAGCGCCGCTTCGCCCATCTCCCGCTCCACCTGCACCAAATAGGTCTTGGGCATCTTAAATTTAGGCTCGGCAATCCGTGCTTGCAACCGCCCATCATCGGTCAACAACAGCAACCCTTCGCTATCCAAATCCAACCGCCCCGCCGGATAAACCCCAGGAATATCAATGAAATGGGACAGCGTCTGCCGTTCCGCCGCCATACCGCTATCCATGCTACGATCGGTAAATTGGCACAGCACCCCATAGGGTTTGTTAAACAAAATCAACCGCGCCACACATCATCCCCTAAGCGGGCAGCGTTAAATCTGAATCAGACTGCCCGCTCTAGGCTTTTGTTGTCGCATCGTTTTAAGCAAAAAACCGGTTCCCACGCTTCGACAGGCTCAGGACATGCTTTTTCGCACGATGCTCTAACCACCAATAACCCACCAAAAATACACGGCCCAAAACATGGGCAAAAACACAAAAAGCCGCATGGCCCAAGTGGACCACACGGCATTTTGTTTGGTATCAGCTAATAATCACGCGCACAGGCCCCAAGGCGAGACGACCTGTGGCGTAGTATCAGTTGACGGCGTCTTTCAGACCCTTGCCAGCCTTAAACTTAGGCTGCGAAGATGCATTGATCGTCATTGGTTCACCGGTGCGTGGATTGCGCCCCGTCGAAGCCTTACGCTTAGCCACCGAAAACGTGCCAAAACCCACCAGACGCACTTCGTCGCCCGCTTTCAACGCGCCGGAAATCGAGTCAAACACGCCTTCTACAGCCTTGGCAGCGTCATTTTTGGTCAAACCGCTGGCGGCCGCAACCGCGCTAATCAAATCATTCTTATTCATTATCGAATCCCCTAAATTGTGTTGGAACCGTTGTTTATTGTCGCCTTGCAGCTGGCGCGAATTGAGCGATTTTTCTGCCCCATGTCAAAGGCATTTTGCGTAAAAATCGCATAATTTTCCACCATATTCCGCCATTTTCGATATAAACATCAGATCAGCGCCCTGACAAGCGGGATAAGCAATCATCCTCCACCACCAAATCACCCGATTCGCCGCCCGATTCGCCGCAATGCAGCAGAATCATTCGCATCTGCAATATCAGCAGAACCCCCAACTCAATGGGCGGTAATCCCAACCGTCCCCACGCCAGCGGCCCCCACGACCGGCTGGCTGGCCAAATCATCCGCTTCGGTCCATTCCACCGGCACCAAAGGCTCGGTCAATGCCCGCGCCAAAACCTCATCGACATGCGCCACCGGAATAATCTCCAACCCCGCCAAAATATTCGCCGGAATTTCGACCAAATCCTTGCGATTTTCTTCAGGAATCAACACCGTCTTAATCCCCCCGCGCAGTGCCGCCAGCAGTTTTTCCTTCAACCCACCAATCGGCAAAACCCGCCCGCGCAAAGTCACCTCGCCGGTCATCGCGACATCGGCGCGCACCGGAATCCCGCTTAAACACGAGACAATCGACGTCACCATGCCAATCCCCGCGCTTGGCCCATCCTTGGGCACCGCGCCTTCGGGCAGATGGATATGAATATCCTTGCGGGCAATCAGCGACGGTTTAATCCCATAGGCGGGACTGCGTGCGCGGACAAAACTATAGGCCGCCTGAATGCTTTCTTGCATCACTTCGCCCAGCTTGCCGGTGGTTTTCACCCCGCCTTTGCCCGGCACAGTCACAGATTCAATCGTCAACAGCTCACCGCCCACCTCGGTCCAAGCCAGCCCCGTCACTGCACCAACTTGCGCTTCCTCGTCGGAAACCCCATGCCGATATTTGCGCACACCGGCAAAATCCCCCAGATTTTCGGGGGTTACCGTCACGCTCTTGACCTTACCCTCCAAAATCTGGCGCAAGCTCTTGCGTGCCAATCGGGCAATCTCGCGCTCCAACGTCCGCACCCCCGCCTCGCGGGTGTAATACCGGATCACATCGCGCAATGCGGCTTGGGTCAGGGTAAATTCGCCCTTTTTCAAGCCATGCGCCTCAATCTGTTTGTCCAACAGATGTCGCTCGGCAATCTCCACCTTTTCATCTTCGGTATAGCCTTCCAACCGGATAATCTCCATCCGATCAAGCAAAGCCTGTGGCAGGTTCAAACTGTTGGCGGTGCAAACAAACATCACATCCGACAGATCCAGATCAACCTCCAGATAATGGTCTTGGAATTTCGAATTTTGTTCGGGATCAAGCACTTCCAACAAAGCCGACGCCGGATCGCCGCGAAAATCCTGCCCCAGCTTGTCAATCTCATCCAGCAAAAACAGCGGATTCGACGCCCCCGCCTTGCGCAGATTGGTCACGATTTTGCCTGGCAAAGAACCAATATAGGTTCGCCGATGCCCGCGAATTTCCGCCTCATCACGCACCCCACCCAGCGATTGCCGGATAAATTCGCGCCCCGTCGCCCGGGCAATCGACTTGCCAAGCGAAGTTTTGCCCACGCCCGGCGGCCCCACCAGACACAGAATCGGCCCCTTTAATTTGTTGGTTCGCGCCTGCACCGCCAGATATTCGACAATCCGGTCCTTGACCTTATCCAGCGCATAATGGTCGTCATCCAAAATACTCTGCGCGCCTGCTATATCTTTCTTTAACTTGCTTTTCTTACCCCAAGGCAGCCCCAGCAGCACATCAAGATAATTGCGAATAACCGTGGCTTCCGCGCTCATCGGCTGCATCGTTTTCATCTTCTTCAGCTCGGCCAGCGCCTTGGTCCGCGCCTCTTTCGACAGCTTCAATCGGGCAATTTTCTCCGACATCTCGGCAATTTCATTGACCTCACCATCTTCATTGCCCAGCTCGGTTTGAATGGCTTTCAACTGTTCATTCAAATAATATTCGCGCTGGGTTTTTTCCATCTGGCGCTTGACGCGGCCCCGGATTTTGCGCTCAACCTGCAAAACCCCCAGCTCGCCTTCCATAAAGCTGAACACCATTTCCAGCCGCTTTTCGGGGTCTAACTGCGCCAGCAAAGCCTGTTTGTCACCGACCTTTGCCGCCACTTGCGCCGCCACCGCATCGGCCAACAATGATGGATCTTCAATCTCGCCCAGCTGATCGCCGGCTTCTTGCGACAGTTTTTTGTTGAGCTTGGCATATTCGCCAAATTGCTCAACCACACTGCGCATCATGCCGGCCACTTCGCTGCCCTTGGCCTCGCTGCTTTCCACCCGCTCAACCTGCGCCACCAGCAAACCATTGCTATCGCGCAAAGATTCCATCCGCGCCCGATGCTGGCCTTCGACCAAAACCCGCACTGTGCCATCGGGCAATTTCAACAATTGCAACACCGTAGCCACCACACCGACATCATAGAGATCATCATCGGATGGATCATCACAAGCCGGATCCAACTGCGCGACCAGAAAAATATCCTTGTCGCCGGTCATCGCCGCTTCCAACGCCGTCACCGATTTTTCGCGGCCCACAAACAATGGCACCACCATGCCCGGAAACACAACCAAATCACGTAAAGGCAGCAGGGGAAGCAAATTCACAGGTAATTCCATTCAATATCCGCGTCACCCACCGATATGGGCGTTCAAGACAAATGTTTCAATGGCATCATAAAAATCCTCCCCCAGCTTGCTGGGGAAGGGGGACCGCCCGAAGGGTGGTGGAGGGGCAGCGGAGCAACACCACCGCACATCCATCACCCGCCCACTACACAAGTTTCGCACGGAGACACGGGGGCACGGAGAAAACGCAACACATCACCTCCGTGCCTCTGTGTCTCCGTGCGAAATAAAATCAAAACGGCAATTTAAACCCCGGTGGCAGTCCCATCGACCCCTGCGCCGCCGCCAATTCGCGTCCCGCCACTTCATCGGCCTTGGCCCGCGCATCGTTAAACGCTGCCACCACCAAATCCTCTAACATCCCCTTGTCGGACACCACCATCAAACTGTCATCAATCGCCACGCCAATCACCCGCCCCTTGGCACTGGCACGGATTTTCACCAACCCACCGCCCGAAACGCCTTCCACTTCCAACCCGTCCAGCTTGGCCTGCGCCTCACCCATTTGTTTTTGTATCGTTTCAGCCGCCTTTTGCGCCGCCTGAATCATCTCTTCCATCGACTTCATGCTCTATCTCTCCATTCAGACTTGCCATGATCTTGGCCCGCCGCATCATCCAAAATCTCGGCCCCCGGAAAAGCCGCCAATGCCGCCGCTACCAAGGGCGAATGGCGCACAGCATCCTGTGCCGCCACCCGCGCCGC
>JBEAOQ010000024.1:0-4011 GCA_041164845.1 Pseudomonadota bacterium
TCTTGATCGTTTCAAAAGCGTCCTGACTGGCGCATCGCGGGCGATTGCGCGCGAGCCGGAGTTAGAGGTCAATTGGACCGCTGATGCCCCGTTGATGATCGGCAATACATTGCGGGTGCCAATGCCCGGGCGGGCGGTGCCGCGTGGGGCGGCGATGGAAGCGCGGGGGGTGGCCGATAGTTTTGCCCTGAAACTGCGCCATCATAATGAGGCTTTGCACAATCGCCATGCCCCTGTCGAGCCATCGGCGCGGGCCTGTTACGATGCGGTGGAATTGGTGCGCTATGAGGCGATTGGCGCAGGTTCCTATGGCGGAATGCGCGCCAATCTGGATGCGGCATTGCGGGTGCGGACGGGCGCAGATCCGATTACCCGTGCCGAAAATCCGGCGGATGTGCCGGTTCCCGTGGCGCTGGCTTTGTTGCTGCGCGAACATGTGACGGGACAGGCTATTCCTGATGCGGCGCGGGTTGGGGCGGATATGCTACGCGGTTGGATCACCGACAAGGCCATGGCTGATTTTGCTGCTTTGGCAGGGGTGCTGGAAGATCAGGCGGCGTTTCAGCAACAGGCTTTGACCATGTTGGAGCATTTGGGATTGACCCAAGCCCAGCCGCAAAATGACCCAGGCGATGAGCCGGATGACAGCGATAATGCCGAAGATCAGGGCGAGGACGAGAATAACGACGATGCGGCGGGCGACCAGCCGCAACCTATGGAGGTCGCCGCCGATGCCAGCCAAGGCGATGAACAGGGCGAAGAAGATTCCGAAGGCGAAATGTCCGATGATCAGGGCGATGGCGATGCATCGGATGATGGCGAGGATGGGATGTTGCCGGTGCGTCCCAATCGGCCATGGACCGATGATCCGGCGGGGTTTGATTACAAGATTTGGAGCGACAAATTTGACGAGATTATCGCCGCCACCGATATTTGCGATGAGGAAGAGCTGAACCGGCTGCGCGCCTATTTGGATACGCAACTCAAAGGGTTGCAGGGAATAGTCACCAAGCTGGCCAATCGGTTGCAGCGGCGGTTGATGGCCCAGCAAAACCGCAGCTGGGATTTTGACCAGGAGGAAGGCATTCTGGATGCGGCGCGGCTGGCGCGGGTGGTGGTATCGCCGGGATCATCGCTGTCGTATAAAATTGAGCGCGATGTCGAATTTAAGGACACTATCGTCACCCTGTTGATTGATAACAGCGGTTCGATGCGCGGGCGGCCGATTTCAATTGCTGCGATCAGCGCCGATGTTTTGGCCCGCACATTAGAGCGTTGCGGGGTAAAAACCGAGATTTTGGGCTTTACCACCCGCGCATGGAAGGGTGGGCAATCGCGTGAGGCTTGGCTGGGCGGGGGTAAACCGGCGCAGCCCGGGCGGCTGAATGATTTGCGGCATATTATCTATAAAAAGGCCGATGAGCCTTGGCGGCGGGCGCGGCGCAATCTGGGCCTGATGATGCGTGAGGGGCTGCTGAAAGAGAATATCGACGGCGAGGCGTTGCTATGGGCGCATAGCCGATTGCTGGCGCGGCCCGAAGATCGGCGGATTTTGATGGTGATTTCCGATGGTGCGCCGGTGGATGATTCGACGCTTTCGGTCAATTCTGCGGGCTATTTAGAGGCGCATTTGCGCCGCGTGATTGATTGGATTGAAAAACAATCGCCGGTGCAATTGGTGGCGATTGGCATTGGCCATGATGTGACCCGTTATTACAAACGGGCGGTGACGATTATGGATGTCGAACAGCTGGGCGGGACGATGATCGAACAGCTGGCGGGGTTGTTTGAGGATGATTGAGACTTGTGCAACATACAAAGTATGATAAAGTATGATCCATGGGAAAACTTGAACGCATCACTGTCACCATGCCCGAAGAAATGGCGGCGAAAATGCGCGCTGCGGTTGATCGCGGCGAATATGCCACCACCAGCGAGATTGTCCGCGAGGCTTTGCGCGATTGGGATGCCTATCAGGAACGGCGGGAGATTGGCTTGGCGCGGTTGCGTGGCATGATTGCCGAAGCCGAGGCAGGGCCAAGCTATCCAGCCGAGGAGGTGTTTGCTGAACTTCGTAGTTTTGTGAAGAATAAGGTCGCTGAATATCGGGCTAGTGACCTGTAATGCAGATCGACATAGCACGCGACGCACGCAATGATTTAGATGATATTGCGGACTATATCTCTCGCGACAATCCCGACAGGGCGGAGAGCTTTATCGAAGAGCTAATCCAGTCAATGGAACTTATCGGTGAACGCCCATTAAGCTATCGTGAGCGAAGCGAGTGGCAGGCCGGACTACGAAGTGCGGCGTACACCCATTATCAAAGATTAAGGGTGATAGGATTCTGATCCTGCGCATCCTGCACGGCGCCCGTGATATTGAAAATCTGTTTTGAAAGTGCACTCCATGAAAATTACCGAAGCCGTTGCCAGCCGCCGTTCTGTGCGGAAATTTTTGCCGGATGCGGTGCAGCTGGATTTGCTGCGGGATATTTTGCGCCAAGCACAAATGGCGCCATCGGGGTGCAATTATCAACCGTGGGAGGCGGTAGTGTTGACCGGCGCGCCTTTGCATGATTTGCAGACCACTCTGCTGGCCGCGCAACCTGATGATCCGTTGGAATATGATTTTGCTGCGCCCGGGCAATATGAAAAATACAAATCGCGCCTCGCCACCATCGGGGCGGCCATGTATAGCGCGTTGCGGATTGGCCGCGAAGATCAAGACCAACGGGCGCTGTTCACGGAACAAAATCTGACCTCATTTGGCGCACCGGTGTTGTTGTTGTGCCATTTTCCCAAATTTATGAAGGAAGCCCAATGGTCGGATGTCGGCATGTGGTTGCAAACGATCATGTTATTGTTGCGCGAATATGGCTTGGACAGCTGTCCGCAGGAATGGATGGGGGTCTATGGCCGGACGATCAAAACCGCGCTTGATCTGTCGCAAGATGATGTGATGTTGTTTTGCGGATTGGCGATTGGTTATCGCGATGACGGCCATCCGGTCAATAATTTTGCCCGTGATCGGGTGCCGCTGGATAATGTGGTCAAATTTATCGGTTTTACGTGACGCCAACAACTTGACGATATGGCTTGGTTTTGACATCGCCGGATGATGAGCGATGCGATACCTTTGAAATTATTTAACAGCCTGTCTCGTGAGATTGAACCGTTTGTTCCGGTTCATGCGGGTGAGGCGCGGGTCTATACCTGTGGGCCGACGGTGTATAATTACCCACATATCGGCAATATGCGCGCCTATGTCTTTGCCGATGTCTTGGGGCGGGTGCTGTCGTTCAAGGGTTTTAAGCTGACCCATGTGATTAACATCACCGATGTCGGGCATTTGACCGATGATGGCGATGCCGGTGAGGATAAGCTGGAGAAGGCGGCGGCCAAAAACGCGCAGTCGATTTGGGATATAGCGCGGCATTATACCCAGGCCTATTGGGATGACATCAAGGCGCTGAATATCCGCGAACCGGCGCATTGGTCGGTGGCGACGGATTATGTTCCGGCGATGATTGCCTTTGCGCAGGGGATTGCGGACAAGCATTGTTATCAGCTGGAGGGTGGGCTGTATTTTGATACGTCCACTGTGGCCGATTATGGGCGGTTGGCGCGGGCAGCGACGGAAGCCAAAGACCTAGAGGGAGAAGGCAGGATCGAGGTGGTTGAGGGCAAACGCCACGCCGCTGATTTTGCCATTTGGCGCAAAACGCCGGCGGGCGAAACGCGGCAGATGGAGTGGGATTCGCCGTGGGGACGCGGTGCGCCGGGGTGGCATTTGGAATGTTCGGTCATGTCGGGCGCGTTACTGGGATTTCCGTTTGATATTCACACCGGCGGGATTGACCACCGCGAGATTCACCACCCCAATGAAATCGCGCAAAATCAGGCGCATTGTGGGGTGGATGATACGGGTGCGAAACTTTGGATGCATAATAATTTTCTGGTCGAAAGATCGGGGAAAATGTCGAAATCGTCAGGTGAATTTCTGCGGCTG
>JBEAOQ010000025.1:0-4244 GCA_041164845.1 Pseudomonadota bacterium
CCATGTTGCTGGGCAATCGCATGGGCCAGCGTCAGCCCCAAACCCGCGCCGCCGGTTTCGCTGTTGCGCGACACTTCCCCGCGCATAAATGGCTGTAACATCTGTTCCATTTGCCCATCAGCAATTCCCGCCCCATCATCGTCCACCCGAATGACCGCCCATTGTGATTGACCATGCCCTTTGCCCGCCTCACGGTGCAAACTCACCCTTGCGGCATGACCATAGCGCACCGCATTGCTGACCAAATTGCGCAAAGCCCGCCGCACCCAAGTCGCACGCAGCGATACAATTATTTTTTCCGTTGCCCCCATCTCGACCGGCTGCCCCATATCTTCAAACTCTTCGATCACAGACGCGACCAGCGAATATAGCTCCACCGGTTCCAACACATCCGTCGGACGTCCCACGCGGGCCAAAGACAAAATATCATCCAAGGTGCGGGTAATATCTTCAATAGTCGCCGCCATCCGGGCGCGCTCGCTCTCGTCCTCCACCGACTCAATCCGCACCCGCAGCGCGGTCAACGGCGTTTTCAAATCATGGCCAATCGCACCCAGCATGACATCTTTTTCATCCAACAACCCGGCAATCCGCGCTTCCATTGCATTATGCGCCACAATCAACCGCCGCACATCTTGCGGCCCTTGCGCCAACAACGGGCCAGCAGGATGTTGCCTCTGGGTAAAACTCTCAACCCGCTCGGCCAACAGCGCCAAAGGCCGAGAAATCCGCCGCAAAATCAGCGCCATCGCCCCCACCAACAGCGCATAAATAAACAATGTTTGCCCCAGCAATGAAAATAACAACCCCCGCTCAAATGGCGGAACGACAACCCGCACCACCAACCATTCGGGGTTATTTACCCGCTGCACCGCCGCCACCAACATCGATTCTGCGACATGTTCCGGCGACTGCCCCAAAATTTCCGCCCGTCTGGTCAAGCGCCGCTGGGTTTTGGGATCCTCACTTACCGCACGGTGGATGACTATCACATCCTGAACCGCAATATTTTGCTCTTCCAAAATGCGCCGCAATTCGCGCTCGGCCTCGGCCATACGCAGCTCGCCCTGCCGCAATGGTGACTGCGCCGCGCGCTCAAATCGCATCGCCCGTGGCCCCCAAAAGAGATCTGCCGGGGGGTGTCGGCGTCCCGCAATATGGGGTGGTGGGGCAAGGTCGCGCCCATAGGGCTGGGCCATATCTGGTGGGTTAGGCGGCAAGGGTGGCGGTGGAATTTGCCGCGTGGCAACAAACAACCGCATGGCGGCGGAATGAACCATCGCCGCATCACGCCGCTCCTGCCTGGCCCCATAAATCAAGGCGGCATTTATGCTTTGTGCCAAGAGCAAAGCCAGCGCCATCACCAGCAAAATCTGCCCCTGCAACCGTTGCGGCCACAAATAAGACACGATTTTTTTCACACCCTGCCCTCGGCCGGAACCCGCCGCACATCCGCCGCCAGCATATAGCCGCCACCCCAAACCGTTTGAATCACTTGCGGATCGCGGCTGTCCACCTCTATTTTCCGACGCAATCGGCTTACCTGATTATCCACCGCACGGTCGAATAAATGCGCCTCGCGCCCCTGCACCAAATCCAGCAAGCGGTCCCGATCCAACACCTGTCGCGGATGTTCCAAAAATGCGCAAAGCAGGCGAAATTCCACCGAAGAAATCGCCACCACAGCACCATCACCATTGGTTAATCGCCGCCGCAGCGGGTCTAACCGCCAGCCTTCAAACAGAAAATCATCATCCTTGCCTTTTTCGGTCGGCCCTATTTCGGCTGAATTGCGCTGCGACCGGCGCAAGACGCTGCGGATACGCGCCACCAATTCACGCGGCTCAAACGGCTTGACAACATAATCATCCGCACCAATTTCCAACCCGACAATCCGATCCGTCGCCTCGCCCCGCGCCGTCAACAAAATGGTTGGTATATTGCGACTTTCGATCAAATGTCGGCACAGCGATAATCCATCCTCACCTGGCATCATAATATCCAGCAAGACCAGATCCGGCAGGGTATCACGCAGCCGCTCCCGCGCCTCGGCGGCATTGGCCGCTTGGGCAACGATAAACCCCTGACGCCCCAAATAGGCCGCCAGAGGTTCGCGCAGACTCATCTCATCATCAACCAGCAACAGCTGAATAGTCTCCTGATCGTGCATCACGGGCCGCAGCTGTTCGTTATGTCAAGGCGCAGGTGGCGGGGGCGGCATATCACCCGCACCCATTTTCATATCACGGTGATGTCGCATCATCTGCTTCATCTTGCCGCGCATTGCTTGATGGGCAGCCTTGCGCTCCTCGATGGTCAGTTTACCGTCATGGTTGGCATCGGCAGTATCAAACATTTTCAGCGCCGCACCGACAAAAGCGTCTTTGGTGATGGTGCCACTATGCGTGGGATCGGCCATGCCGATCAGCGCCATCATTTTCATACCTTCGCCGCGCATCATGCCACGATGTCCATCTGGGCCAGCGCCAAATGCAGGGGGCGGGGGAGGAGGCATTCCTTCCTTGCCCATTTGCCCACCCATTTGCCCACCCATTTGCCCACCCATTTGTGGACGGGGTGGTGGCGTATCAAATTCACCGCGTGACACATTGCCATCATGGTTGGCATCCATCCGATCAAACATCGCATCGCGCCGCGCCAAACGGTCGGCCTTGTCCAATTTGCCGTCGTGGTTCACATCCATTTTGGCGAATGTTTTTTCAGCATTGGCTTGGGCTTCGGCGCGGGTCGTTACCTGCATCGGATCGCGCATCTGCTTATCGGATGGCGCTTCCGCAGCATAGACCAAAACGCTGCCGGTCATGGCCAAAGCCAAAGCGGTTAAAGTGAAAGATAGTCTTTTCATGGGTGCAGTCCTCTCAGAAGTCCCTGTTTGTTTGAAAGCCGCCCCATACCGCACCCGCAAGAGGGGGGCGATGTGCGGTCATGCAGCACAGCGCGACTTTCGCAGATACCTCTAGCCATAGCTTGTCGCCTGACTATGCCGAAACAGGCAAAAATTGTCGCCATTTGTCGCAATCTACCAATCCCCAATCCGCGTTCAGCGTTCAGCGTTCAGCGTTCCCTATGCTCGGTTCCCGCACCCGCTGTGATAAATAAGACGCTAGCCGCACCCGCAATATCCGCCGTATGCCACACCCCACGCGGATTGATGGCATATTCCCCAACTTTCAGCGTAATCCGCAGCTCATCGCCCGCCACATCCTCCTGAATCCCACCCGCATTTTGCTGAATCCCACCCGCACTTTGCTGAATCCCCCCCGTATTTTGCTGAATCAAAGTCAATTCGCCCGCGATACACACCACCACCTCTTCGCCCAGCGGGTGCATTTCCCATGCCTGCCAATTATCGGTAAAGTGGTGGATCGCCACCAACCGCCCCTCGGCACCGTCCACCGCATGGCGGGTCATGTAATCACCATACCATGCCATGCCGGTAAATTCAGGCTGTGCTATCGCCGTAGCCCCAAGTCCGAGATGCAGCGGAAAACGCGCCAGATCGCGCACAGCCACCGCTATTCCATGCTCATAATATAGGCATTCAGCTTGTTGCCATCGGGATCGCGGAAATAGGCGGCATAAAACCCCTTAAACCTCTCCCCCGGCGGGCCTTCACAGCTGCCGCCATTGGCCAGTGCCACTTCATAAATCCGCCGCACATGCGCCTCATCCTTGGCTTCCAGCGCCACCATCACCCCATTGCCCACCGTCGCCACATGGCCATCATAGGGCGTGGTTAGGCCAATTCCCGCAGCCCCGCCCGGAATGCCCCAGGAAATAAATTGCTCATCCTCGCCCATCCGGCCGACGCCCATTTCCCCGCAGACCGCATCATAAAATTGCGCCCCGCGCGCCCGATCATTGGTTCCCAATGTCACATATCCGATCATAACACCCCTCCCTTGCGAATCACTATATTCAGAACATTACGCGAACAATTTCCTTATGACAAGGGGGCGCATTGCGCGGTCAGCCAAGCCAATTCCGCCCCAGCCAATTGCCCGCCGACAATCGCCAAGGTCTGCGCATGATACCCATCCCACCATACAATTTCATCCGCCGACAACAACGCCACATCCACCAAATTGCGGTCAATCGGCACATGGGTCAGCGTCTCAAACCCCATAAATGCGCCCTCCGCCCCGACAATCTCCCGCGCCACCACCAGCTGCAAATTCTCGATCCGAATGCCATAGTCGCCGGTTTTATAATAGCCCGGCTCA
>JBEAOQ010000026.1:0-3014 GCA_041164845.1 Pseudomonadota bacterium
AGCGGGCCTATTTCCTTGCCGCTGGATGCCAAAATATCCATCGCCGGTGATGGAACCGTGCTGGCCGCCAATCCCGAAACCCCCGATGCCCCGCCGCAAGTGGTTGATCGGCTGAAATTGGCCAGCCCCACCGGCAGCCGCATCGCCAAAGATTTGCACGGGCAATTTATCGTGGTCGGCGGCGGTGTTTTACCCAGCGATGACAGCGCCAAGCTGATCCCATCGGCGCTGGAGCAATCCAATGTCAACGCATCCGAAGTCATGGTGCAAATGATTGAAGCCCAGCGTCTGTTCGACATTCGCACCAAAATGATCGCCACCGCCCGAGATGTTGATGAACGCGGCACCAGCCTGATGCGCATGTCTTAATCCATTAAGGAATCACAAAAATGTCCACCTCTGCCCTGCAAGTTGCCCGCACCGGATTAGAAGCCCAAGACCAGCGAATGCGGGTTATCGCCAATAATCTGGCCAACGTATCGACCACCGCATTCAAACGCGACCGCGCCAATTTCGCTACTTTGGCCTATCAGGATGCGCGGGTGGCGGGGCAACAATCCTCGACCGAAACCGCCTATGCCACCGGGCTGAATTTCGGCACCGGATCGACCATCCAATCCACCACCCATATCGCCACGCAGGGGGCGATGAATATCACCGAAAATGCGCTGGATCTGGCGATTTCGGGTGATGGATATTTCCAAATCCAGCTGCCGGGCGGCGGATTGGGCTATACAAGGGCCGGCAATTTCACCCGCACCGCTGAGGGGCAGTTGGTCACCGCCGAAGGCTATGCCATTCAGCCCGCGATCACCATTCCCGAAGGGGCCAATGCCATCACCATTGGCGGCGATGGGTCAGTATCGGCGACGCTGAACGGGTCGGGCACCGCCAGCCAAATTGGCCAGATCACCATCGCCAGCTTTGCCAATCCATCTGGTTTGCAGGCCAGCGGCGAAAATATCTTGATGGAGACCGGCGCCAGCGGCCCCGCGCAAGTGGGCGCCGCCGGAAGTGCTGGGCGCGGCGCGATTAAACAGGGGATGTTGGAAGCGTCCAATGTCAATGTCGTGCAGGAATTGGTCGATATGATCGAATGCCAGCGCGCCTATGAAATCAATTCCAAAATGATTTCAGCGGTGGATGACATGCTGAAAAACGCGAATCAGACGCTGTGATGGCTATGAAACGCGCTCCACGCTTTATGGCGAAATCAAGAGTTGTGTGTGCCGCTGTGGATTGCGTCGCAGCGCTCGCAATGACGGCTATCTTAACTTTGCCAACTCCCATCCATGCCAAAGCGCCACCCAAGGGTTTTGCCCCCAGCCTGCCACCCGCCGCCATCATCGCGCCTATACCGCGCATCGCCGACGGAAGTATCTTTAACGCCAGCTCTGGTTATGCCGCGCTGGTCGAAGGCGCAAGGGCGCGCAATGTCGGCGATGTTTTGACTATTCAGCTGTTGGAAACCACCACCACTTCCAAATCGGCCAGTTCAAAAACCCAGCGCAACGGCGGCGCGTCGATCACCCCGCCGACATCTGGCCCCTTTGCCATCAATCCCAACGCCCTTAATGCTTCGGCCCAATCGTCGTTCAATGGGCAAGGCGGGGCGGCGCAAACCAGCAATTTTTCCGGCAATGTCAGCGTCACCATCGCCGAAGTGCGCGCCAATGGCACCGCCGTGGTGCGCGGAGAAAAACGCATGATGTTTAGCCAAGGTCAGGAATGGATTCAACTGGTCGGGATTATCCGCCTGTCCGATGTCGATGCCAATAATGCCATAGCATCGGCCCGCGTCGCCGATGCCCATATGGAATATAGCGGCAATGGCGCGGTGCAACGGGCGGGCCGCGAAGGCTGGTTATCGCATTTCTTCAACACCATCAGCCCGTTTTGAGATAGTCGATCATGCGCCCCCTCCTCATCCTTATGTTGGCCCTGCTGGCCCTGCCCACCGCCGCATCTGCCGAGCGTGTCCGCGATCTGGGCGCGTTCCAAGGTGTGCGTTCGAACCAGCTGACCGGCTATGGCATTGTCGTTGGTCTGCCCGGAACCGGCGATGATAATCTGGAATATCTGACCCAAGCGATGCGCGGCATTTCGGGGCGGATGGGGGTGCAATTGCCCGCTGGCGTCTCGCCCGGCTTGAAAAACGCGGCTGCGGTGATGATAACCGCCGATCTTCCTGCCTTTGCCAAGCCCGGCCAGCGGATTGACATCACAGTATCCACCATCGGCAAAGCCAAAAGCCTGCGCGGTGGTTCGCTGATCCTGTCCCCGCTGTATGGCGCAGATGGCCAAATTTACGCGATGGCACAGGGCAATCTGGCGGTCGGCGGTCTGGGTATTTCCGCCAAGGATGGCTCGCAGCTGACGGTCAATATCCCCACTGTGGGCCGGATTGCCGATGGTGCTTCGGTTGAACGCAGCGTCGCCACCGGATTTACCAATAGCGACACTTTGCGTTTTAATCTGCATAATGCCGATTTCACCACCGCCCAGTCTTTGCGCGATGCGGTCAATGCCCGCTATCCGGGGATTGCCGCATTGGAAGACGGCGTCACCATCGCCATCCATATGCCGCAGGGGGCCGATAGCCGCGCCAGCCTGATGGCGGCGATTGAAATGATCGAGCTTCGCCCCGCCGAAAGCCCCGCCCGGGTGATTATCAACAGCCGTACCGGCACCGTGGTTATCAACAGCGCGGTGCGTCTGTCGCCCGCCGCCATCAGCCACGGCAAGCTGACCGTGCGGATCGAAGAAAAATCAAACGTCAGCCAGCCAAACGCATTTGGCAACGGCAAAACCGCCGTCACCCCTTCCAGCACCATCACCGCCGATGAAAAAGAATCGCATGTCGTGTTGTTCAAGGGCGGGGCATCCTTGGCCAAAATTGTCGATGCGCTCAATCTGCTGGGGGTTAGCCCATCCGATCTGGTCGCCATTCTCGAAGCCTTGAAACAAGCGGGCGCGCTGAAAGCCGAAATGGTGGTGATATGATCGCGCCGCTC
>JBEAOQ010000027.1:0-3338 GCA_041164845.1 Pseudomonadota bacterium
TCCACCGTCGGTTACGGTGTGCCCCTTGGCCAGATCAATCACCAATCGCGCACTATGCTGCGCCGCGTCATTACCCCGGGCCATCGTCACATGCCCCAGCAGGGTAATAATCCGACCGCCCAAATCATAAATCGCCACATCACCGCGCAAATTTTCCGCCCCACGCACCACCGACACCCCGCCGGTGGCATCCAGCCGCTGAATTTTCAGCTCGCCCTGATTGCTATAGGTCACCGTGGTGCGCGGCGCCCGCAACACCAAATCGCCCTGGGTAATCTCGACATTGCCCGACAGCACCACCTGCCCCTGCTTGTCCATCAGCTCGATCCGGTCGGCGGCGTAATTGACCGGCGCATTGCTGTCATGCCCGGCAATCCCCCCACCCATACCTTGCGCCGCCAAATGCTCCAGCCCCAGCAAAGCCGCCGCTGACACCGCAAAACCAGCCAAACCCAAGCGCAATTTCGAAGATATTCTCATCATTTCGGCATCCTGATCTTGCCCGGCCGCATTTGCAAGCGGGCTTTGCCATCCAATGTCAATATGCGATTGGCCAAATCGGCGGTCACCCTATCGGCGCTAAATGTGCCGCTGGGAATCACCCCGCTGACCCCGCCCGACCCAACGGCAATCCGGCTTTTCATGTCAATACTCATGTCGCGCGTCACCATTTGATACCCGCCGCTGGCGCGAAAATCCAATGCCCCATCCACCCGCACTATGTCGCTGCGCACATCATAACTGCCGTTTTTCGCGCTAATCTGCGCTGGCCCATCGCTCAGCGCAATCTGCGCCACCAAATCCTGCATCTGCACTACCGGCTCGCGGATACTACGCTGCACCGCATTTCCCGCGCTCACCGAAAAATCACGCCCCTCACCATCTTTGCCGCGATATAGGGCTTGGCTAACTTTCAACCGCTCTTCGGTAATCGCCACCTTGGTTCTATCAAGCAAAAAACTCACTTCCCCACGCGGGAACAGCGGTGAAATAACCATAACCGCCGCCAATACCCCCACCATAGCGGGCAATAATGCCGACAGCCGCCCGACCAACCGATCATGCGATCCCCCGGGCGCAGCAAAGGCACGGCGTTTGTCGCGGATCTGGTCGGCTTCTTGGCTCATTTACCTATCCGAAACCGATCAAGCCGCTTCATGGCTAAAAATATCATGCTCTGGCCAGCCCGCCAAATCCAACCTTGCGCGGTGCGGCAGAAAATCAAAACAGGCCTGCGCCAACGCACTGCGCTGTTCCCGCGCCAATCTTTCGGCCAATATCACCTGCATCGCATGCAAATAACGGACATCGCTGGCAGCATATTCGCGCTGGGCCTCGGATAATTCCGCGCCGCCCCAATCGGATGATTGCTGCTGCTTGGAAATGTCCTTGCCCAGCAATTCGCGCACCAAATCTTTCAACCCATGCCGATCGGTATAGGTCCGCACCAGCTTGCTGGCGATCTTGGTGCAAAACACCGGCGCAGCCACCACCCCCATATAATGCTCAATCGCCGCCAAATCAAAACGGGCAAAATGATACAGCTTGACCCGCGCCGGATCGGCCAGCACGGTGCGCAAATTGGGCGCGGCATAATCACTGCCCACCGCAAACCGCACCAAATGCTCATCGCCCTGGCCATCGGCAATCTGCAACAAACACAATCGGTCACGCGGGGTAATCAACCCCATCGTCTCGGTGTCAACAGCCACCGGCCCAGGGGCCAAAACCCCAACCGGCAAATCTTCTTCATGTAAATAAACAGCCATAGCCGCTGCTTAGGCTTTTCCCTTTGCCGTGGGAAGTGTCTATTGCCTATCTAATTAAAACTCCTCCCCCTCAAGGGGGAGGCAATTAAAACTCCTCCCCCTTGAGGGGGAGGTTGGGAGGGGGTGGTCATAGGTTGCTTGATAGAACAGTTTCGCCAACACTCACGCAATATCAAATAAGGTTGAAACCAAAGCTATGCCCATCCCCCACATCCCGCCCAGCTGGCAAACCGCGCTTACCCCCGCGCTCAACGCCGCCACCACCCAACACCTCACCGCCTTCCTCGAATCCGAACACGCCGCCGGTAAAACCATCTACCCGCCGCAATCCCTGTGGTTCAACGCCCTCACCCTCACCCCACTCCCCACTGTCAAAGTGGTCATCCTTGGCCAAGACCCCTACCACGGCAAAGCCCAAGCCCACGGCCTCGCCTTCTCAGTCCCCCCCGGAATCCCCATCCCGCCCAGCTTACGCAACATCTACAAGGAACTCGAATCCGATCTGCAAATCCCTCGCTCCGCTCCCCCCTGCAACCAAGGCAATCTCGAATCATGGGCGCGCCAAGGTGTGCTTTTGCTCAATACTGTCCTCACCGTCGAAGACGCCCGCCCTGCCTCACACCAAAATCGCGGCTGGGAAGCCATAACCGATGCGATCATCACCGCCGTCGCCGCCAAAACCGACCCTTGCGTGTTTCTGCTATGGGGCAGCCACGCGCAGAAAAAATCTGCCCTCATCACCGGCCAAAACAACCCCAACCCGCACAAAATCCTGACCGCCCCCCACCCCAGCCCCCTCTCCGCCCATCGCGGATTTCTCGGTTGCCGCCATTTCAGCCAAACCAACGCTTTCCTCACCGCAAATGGGCGTGGCGCAATTGATTGGCACCCTTAACTCCTCCCCCTTGAGGGGGAGGCTGGGAGGGGGTGCCCCGCCCCAAAGTCCCCCTCCCCTTCAGGGGAGGGGTTAGGGGAGGGGGAGTGATCGGCGGAGGGGGAGACAATTGCGTCGCAGCTGAAGGCTGGCTGGGGGGTGACCCGCCCTCTCATTTATGCCACCACATCAAATTCCAAATGCAGCTCCCTTAAAGCCCGCAAAATATAGGTCGGCTCATAGATAAACCGATCCTCCTCCGCCCCATGATGCGCTTGCGACAGGCGAATATTGCCCATCCGCGCCAATAATTGTTCAATCGACACCCGCACTTCACTGCGCGCCAGTGCCGACCCAATGCAGGTATGCGCCCCGCGCCCAAAAGCCAGATGCTCCTTGGCCTTTGGCCGGTTCATGTCAAACACATCGGGATTGGCAAACCGCCGAGGATCGCGGTTCGCCCCCATATGCGTCAGCAACAATGTGGTTCCCGCCTTAATCTCCACCCCGCCAATCGTCACCGTGCGAATACAGAGCCGCGCTCCACATTTGACCGAACCCTCGAACCGCAGCACTTCCTCCAGAAAATCGGCTATCTTCTTTGGATTATCGCGCAATTCCTGCTGAATATCAGGCCGTGTGGCAATGATGCGAAAGGCATTGGCCAGCAAGCGATTGGTCGTATCCTGCCCCGC
>JBEAOQ010000028.1:0-2795 GCA_041164845.1 Pseudomonadota bacterium
GATTATTTTATTGATGACCGCTGCGAGGCGGGAATTGCCCTGACCGGAACCGAGGTTAAAAGCCTGCGTTTTGGTGAGGGGTCGATTGCCGAAAGCTATGCCGAGGTGCGCGGCGGCGAGGTGTGGTTGGTCAATGCCAATGTCCCCGAATTTAGCCACGGCAATCGGTTTAACCATGAACCCAAACGCCCGCGCAAATTGCTGCTGCATGAGCGTGAGATTGCCCGTTTCACTGGCGCGGTCGAGCGTAAGGGCATGACTTTGGTGCCATTATCCATTTATTTCAATTCTCGCGGTAGGGCCAAGGTCGAGCTGGCACTGGCGCGGGGCAAGAATGTCGCCGACAAGCGCCAAGTGGTCAAAGACCGCGATTGGAAGCGCGAACAGGGGCGCATCATGCGCGAAAATGGATGATTTTACCTTATGACTAACCCTGTGAGTTCATTGGTGAGCTGGGCCAAGCGGCATTTCCCGACGCGCGAATCCTTGGAGAAAAACCGCTATATTCGGCCCTTTGCCCATCGGGTTTTGCGGGCGGATTTGTGGCGGTTTAACCGGCGTTCGGTACCACGGGCGATTGCTTTGGGGGTGTTTGCCGGCATTTTGGTGCCCTTTGCCCATAGTTTTGTCGCAGCGGTCACGGCGGTGGTGGTGCGGGCCAATGTGCCGGTGGCGATTGCCTCGACATGGATCAGTAATCCACTGACTTGGCTGTTGATTTTCCCCGGGGCTTATAAAATTGGGGCATTTTTGTTGCATATTGACGCGCTGACCAAGGTGCAGCCTTTGGCCAATACGATGGCGACCACCGGCACCGATCAATTGCTGACCCAGCTGACCGGCAAAGGGTTGGAGCTGGCTTTTGGCCTGTTTGTCGAGGCGTCGGTTTTGGCCAGTCTGGGCTATTTGCTGTCATCCTTTGGCTGGCGTTGGTGGATTGGCCGCAAATTGCAACAAAGACGCAAAGAGCGCCAACAGCGTCAGATTGTCGATTGAGATGAGCGGCAATTCGCCCACGGCTTTCCTTCCCACCACGCGGCGCTTTGGCCGATCCTATCTTGATTGGATTGCTTTGGCGGCGGGGTTGGTGGTCAGTATTTTTCTGGTGTGGCTGGCGGCGGGGCAACCTTTGGTGATTGCCGCCTTTGTTGGCGGGGCATTGCTGCTGGGGGCATTTGCCCGGGCGATCATCCCCAACCATGAGGGCCAGCAACAGGCGCAATTTTCCCAGCCCGATTGGTCAGTGACGGTGGCCGCTTTGGATCAGCCAGACCGCGCTATTGCCATTACCGATCGGGCGGGGCGTCTGGTCTGTGCCAATGCGCGCTATGAGGGTTGGTTTGGATCGGACCATGCCCCGCCGGGATTGCCGGTCGATCAAACGTCATTGGATCGGCTGACCACAGCGGCGCGGGTGGCGTGGCGCGATGGCCACAGCTTTGCCGATGGGTTGGAGCCGCAAACGCATGGCAAAAATGCGCCGGACAATCGCTGGCGGGCGGATGTCCATCGGGCGGGGCGCGGCGAGGATTATCTGATCTGGCGATTTACATCCGTGGTGACGGCTGACCCGATTGCCGACATCGCGGGCCAGTTGAGCAATAAGCTGGGGCGGATGCTGGCGGCGGCGGGATTTGCGGTGGCGGTGGTCGGGCCACAGGGGTTGATCGTATCAGCCAGCGATGAATTTGCCCTGCGGGCACTGGGCGATCCGGCCAGCCAGCTGGTGGGGCGCGAATTTGTCAGCCTGTTGGCGCAGGGCGATAACGACCGGTTGTTTTGGGCGCGTGATGAGCAACATGCTTTGCCGATCACGCTCTATTCGGTGCCATTAAGCGATCCCGATCTGGTGACGCCGCCGCCGATGGAAAGCGCGCATTTGTTGATGTTGGTGGTCGATGCTGGGGTTGGGCTGGGCGGCGATGGGCAATCGGTTTCCGCCGCGCCGCAATTAGAGGCTTTGTTGGCGCAATTGCCGCTGGGGTTGGCGATGACCGACCGCGATGGCCGGATGTTGTTCGCCAATGCCGCCTTTATGCGGGCGGCGGGCAAGGAAAGCGAAGACGCGCCGACCTATCCCACCGATCTGGTGGTGCGCGAGGATAAGGCGGCGCTGTCCGATGCCATTCGCCGGTTTGGCCAAGGCCCAGCCAGCGCGGGCGATTTTGCAATCCGTTTGGCGATGCAGCCCGATGAGCCGATTTCGCTGAGTTTGGCGGGAATACGCGGGATGGGCGAACCGGCGGTGCTGCTCAGCCTGTCGGATTCATCCGAGGAAACGCGGTTGAAACGCCAAGTGGCCCAAGCAACCAAGATGCAAGCCGTGGGCCAATTGGCGGGCGGGGTGGCGCATGATTTTAACAATGTGCTGACCGCGATCATTGGCACCTGCGATCTGATGCTGCTGCGCCATATGCCGGGCGACAGCGATTATGACGACATCCAACAAATTCGCGCAAATTCCAATCGGGCGGCGTCGCTGACGCGGCAGTTGCTGGCTTTTTCGCGTCAACAGACTTTGCGGCCAGAGGTGTTGCAATTGCCGGATGTGGTGTCGGAAATTTCGCAGATGTTGCGGCGGTTGATTGGCGAAAAAATCGCTTTGCAAGTGACCCATGACCGTGATTTGGGGCCGGTGCGCGCCGATCCTACCCAGCTGGGGCAGGTGATCGTTAATCTGGTGGTCAATGCCCGCGATGCCATCCAAGACGCCGCGCCGCGTCGCGGAGCAGAGGCGGGCGTGGCAGAAATTGGCGGGGTGTTGAAATTGGCCACCCGCCGGATCAGCGCCGCCG
>JBEAOQ010000029.1:0-4671 GCA_041164845.1 Pseudomonadota bacterium
GAATGCGCGCCATTGGTCGGATCGACGCTGGTCGCCATCGACATGCCCATGCTGCCGCCGATAATTTCAGCGGCGATTGTCGGCGCGGCAAAGGTGAATTGCAAGACAAAGCCAAGCGTCAGGCCGATCAGCACTTCGCCAAGAATGGCCAGCAATCCGGCCAGCGAGAGCAAAGCGCGCGGGGTGGTGACGGGGATCCAATTGGCCACCAATGCGGCAATCGCCCCGATAATGGCGACGCGGGCTTGGGCTGGGACATTGCTGGCCCCGAAAAAAGGGGCGGCCAGCAGGCCTGCGCCGATGCGGGTCATCAGGAACAGCCAGCGCCAAAACTCGGCCTCAACCGGGCCAAAGCCGAAATTTAGCGCGATCATGCGGTGCCGCCCGAACCATGGCCAATTGCGGCAATCTGGCCAAAGATGTCGGTGGTAAAATCGCCGATTAACCCGATCATGGATGCGCCAAACAGCACCAGCACCACGGCGGTAATCATCAATTTGGGGATGAAGGTCAGCGATTGTTCGTTGACCGATGTCGCGGCTTGGAGCAGGCTGATGACCAGACCCACCGCAAGGCAAGCCAGCAACACCGGCGCACCGACAAGGGCGGTGATCCATAACATCCGGTCGGCGAGGGCAAGGAGCGGGGCGGCGTCGGTCATGGGGTGTGTATCGGCGTGGCATCCGCACCCAAGCATACCCGTGAGGGTATGGGTGTCGCATATGATCCGAAATGAGAAAAAAGCATAAAATCGGTTCGCGCAGAGGCGCAGAGACGCAGAGAGATTGTGCCAAGCCGCAGGCTTATGCGATAAACTCCATTGAAATTATCGAAGTTAAAATCCGGTTTTCCAACACAGAACTTCTTCTGCGCCTCTGCGCCTCTGCGCGAACCCTTCTTTTCTAACTTTCTCTCAATCAGAAAATAAATATGCGATACACCTGCCCTCAAGGGGGAGGAGTCGTGATTGGGCATGTTGGGAGGGGAAATCATCCGGACTACCCAAAACTCGCGGCAAGGCTGCCCATCAACAGCGCCCAGCCATCGACCAAGACAAACAGCAGCAATTTGAACGGCAGCGAGACAATGGTCGGTGACATCATCATCATGCCCAAACTCATCAGCACCGATGACACCACCAGATCAATCACCAGAAACGGCAGATACAGCATAAAGCCGATTTGAAACGCGGTTTTCAATTCAGACGTGACATAGGCGGGGAGCAGGATTGAAAACGGCACATCGGCGGGATTGGCGAATTTGCCCGCTTTGGCCATATCGGCAAACATCGCCAGATCATGGGTGCGGGTTTGGCGGATCATAAAGCTGTGAAACCCATTGCCCGCCGTGCTGATCGCGGTTTGGGCGTTGATTTGGCCTGTGGAATAGGGGGTGATAGCCTCGCGGTTGATCTGTTCCAGCGTCGGCGCCATGATAAACAGCGATAGGAACAGCGCCAGCCCGACCAGCACCTGATTGGGCGGCGATTGTTGCAAACCAAGTGCTTGGCGCAAAATCGAAAACACCACCAAAATCCGCGTAAAACTGGTCATCATCAAAATCAGGCTGGGTAACAGGGTCAGCAGCCCCATGATGATAAGCAGTTGCAACGACAGCGTCATGCCATTGCCCGCGCCGCCATTCATTTGACCAAAGGCCCGGTCGAGCGCGCCGGACAGAATGGCGCTGGTGGGGGCGGGGGTTGTGGATTGGGCGAAGGCGTAGGTTGGGGTGAGGACGAGGGTGAGCGGAGCAAGCAGGCGTTTCATCCTTCTTCTCCCCTATCGCGGGGCGGTGATTCTGCCAGCCGTGTGATCCCCGCCCGCGAAATCGCAATCAGGATTTCGCGCCCATGAAATTCCAGCACCGCCAGCTTTTGGGTAGGGGACAGCATTTGGGTTTCGACAATCCGCACAGCGCGAGCCGCCGTTGGGGCAAGGCCCAATTTGCTTTGCAGATGTTTGGTGAGCCGAAGGCTGCCCCAGATCATTCCCCCGATCAGCGGCAACAGGATTATCAATTTGACGATATACCACAACATCAGGCAATGTCCCCGGCGCTATCAGCGGCATCACCTTGTCCGGCCATTTCGACAATCCGCAGGCCAAAGCGATTGCCTTGGGCGACCACTTCGCCCTTGGCGATGACTTTGCCATTGACCATGACATCGAGCAGCTCATCGGTCAGCCGATCAAGCATCACTACGCTGTCTTCGCCCAGCCCCAATACATCGCGCAGTTTCATATCGGTGCGGCCCAATTCCACCGACAGGCGGACATCGACATCTTTCAGGAAATCAAAGCCCCTTGGGTGAATGGCGGTTTGAATATTCATGCAGTGGGGTTCCTTCGGTCTGCAAATGCTTGGGTAATTTGAATGGCGACGCGGTCATCCACCGCGCCGACGCTGCCATGGGCGATGGTCTGCCCGGCGGCGCGGATGGGCACACTGCGCGCCACCGCCACGGGGATAATCTGACCCACCGACAGCCGCGCCACTGTGCCAAAGGGCATCAACATATCGACCAGCACCGCCGACAGCGGCAGGGGAATATCGGCAAAGGGCGCATCATTGGCGCTGGCGATGCGGCGCATATTTGGCGCGGGCTGCGGATGTTGATCGTCATCCGAGATGCCGAACAGCAGCGGCAGAGCACAGAGCGGCAGGACAAGCTGTAAAGACCATGGCGCTTGCCGGTCTTCGGTGACGGACAGGGCGATAATCAGAAGTTCGGTGTCGGCGGGGAATGGCGCCAGTTGCGACAGGCTGCCATCACGGCGCAACGCAGCGAATTGCGGGGCGTGCGCATCAGGATTTACGGCGCGCAAAGCGAGAATCAGCTGATCGGTCATCAGCCGATCAATGCGCGGGATCATCATATCTGCGGCCATCGGCAGGACTTCGGGCAGGGGATTGGGCACATCGCCCTTGCCACCAAACGCACGGTCAACCATCCGCAGCAAAGGTTCGGCGGGCAGGGTCAGCAGCAGCAATTCCTGAGAAAAACTGGCGGCATCGGACAGGGTCATCAGGCTGTTGGCGGCCAGTGGGGCCACGCTGCCCGACCATTTACCATAGGCGATACGCTGGGGTTTTTCGGCGGTCACTTGCGGAAATTGGCCACCCAACAGCGGGGCCAGAGCCGAGGGTAGCAGCCGCAGATATTTTTGCAAAACGCGGTCTAGCTGGGGGATCAGTTCCGCCGCGCTTGGCCCTTGCCGCAGCAATTCTGGGCAATGTTGGGCCAGCTTACGGGCGGCGATAATGGTGATGTCCTGTTGCATCGGATTATTGCACCAGAAAACTTTTGAAATAGACATTATCAATGCCGCCAAAGCCTTCGGTATCGGACAGCACTTTGTTGATGCTGCCGGCCAAGCGTTTTTGCAGACGTTCTTTGCCCTCGATATTGGTCACCTCTTCTTCGGGCGTATCGGCCAGCACCGCCAGCATCGCGCTGCGGATCGCCAATTCGTGTTTTTTGACCCACATCACGATACGGCCATCGCGGTGGGTGGAAGCGGCGACGCTGATTTGGATCAATGCACCGGAATTGCGCATATTCGAGGTGAAATCCTCGGTGAAATTGTAATAGGTGGTGATATAGGGACTGCCGCCTTCGCCTTCGACTTCGGCGGCACCGCCCTCGCCTTCTTTGCCGCCCTCGACCTTGGGGGCAAAGGGGTCTTCCTCGCCTTTTTTGATGAGTTTGGGGGAGTTATCCTCTTTTTCTTTGCTTTCATGTTCGCCGATCACCCCGGCCTTGACCAGACCGAAAGCGCCGCCACCGCCCAGCGCCAGCATCGCCACAGCCAGAATTATCATCTTCATCGCGCCGCCCTTTTTGGCGGGTGCGCCGCCTTCTGGCGCTGCGGCTTTGTCTTTGCTCATGCTCGGTTCCCTATGGATTTAGTTTGAATTTAGGCGAAAATGCCATTGTTGGATTCGCGCCGTGAAGGCGGGTTTGGGTTGGATTCATGTATGGCTTGTGGCTTGGGTAATCGCGTTTGATGCAGATCGTTGCGTTGGTTTTGGGGTTGGGATTGAGATTGTGTTTGCGCTTGGTTTTGCGCGGTCAGGGTCGTGCCGCTGTCGAAATCTTGCCTGGTTTCTGGCTGTTGGCGGGCCGAACTATTGGCCGAATTGTCACCGGCTCTTTGGCCCATATCTGTTTGCTGCGGTGCGATGATTGCAGGCGTGGTTAGGGCTGCTTGGGCGGCGCTGGCAAAACCGGGGTCATTGCTGGTCAGATTGACTTTTATCCCGAGATCATCTTGATTAAAGCTGAGAGAAACGCGGCCAAAATCGGCATGTTGGATGCTGGTTTGCACCAATTGCGGCGCGGCATTGCTGCGAAATGCGGCGCGGGCCTCGACCAGACGGTCGACCAACGCAGTCATATCGGGCAGCGCGTTAGCGGGGGCGGGAGCGGGGTTGGTGCTGGTCTGTGGCGCGATGGATGTGGCGGGATAGACCGCAGTCGGTGCAGCGACGGGTGCCAGATTGGTGCCTGTATCGGCGAGTTGGACGGCGGGGCTTTCCGCCGAGGCAGACGATGGATTGCTCGGTGGATCGTGGGGTGACTGGCGCTGGGGCAAGTTGGCGCTGATGGTGATGGGTGACACAGGATTGCGCGCTGTGTCGGTTGTTGCTGCGGGGTTTAAAACGGTG
>JBEAOQ010000030.1:0-8363 GCA_041164845.1 Pseudomonadota bacterium
GGTTTTTTGGCTGATAGATAGGGTTTGGGGGGGTTAGCGGTCTTTGCGCAGACGTGGGTTGGGCTGAAGCGCTTCGATCATTGGCAGGAAATCATCAAGCCGGACAATGCGTTCGAATTGAAAGCCGGTGCGTTCACCGGCGATCCAGATCAAATGCGATTCGATCACCCCGACATGGGGTAAACGGATGGTCAGGCGTTCGCCGCGAGTGAGGGTTGCAACGCTGTCGCACATGAAACCATGCGCGGATAAATTGACGATGTGCAGTTTTATATCACCCAAACGGCGATGTTCGGCGATCACCATATGATCGACCGGATGCCGATTCGAGCGGCGCAAATCTGTGACTGAAAGTTGTGCTCCGCTGGGCATAATACGCTTATCCTTGTCATCCATTAGGGACTGTTGAGTCTCTTATGACAGGGATTGGCGAAAATTCGGTAAAGGCGCGGCAAGATTTTGCCGGATGGAGCGGCGGGGGTTTGCCGGTTCAGGATTAGTTCATTCGGGCATCAAAACCCCGTGTCGTTTTTTTCCGGCGGAAATGCGCCGTTCTGTTGGGGTGTGGACGATGTGATGCGCTTCGTTGGCGATGGTTTCGCCGTCCAATTTTGCCCCGCCGCCCGCGATTAGGCGTTTGGCTTCGCCTTTGCTGGCGGCAAAACCGATGGTGATGAGGGCATCGAGAAGGGTGATTCCCGCCAGCGGGAGGGGGATAGACGGCAAATCTGCACCGACACCGCCGCCGGTGAAGGTGGAAGCGGCGGTTTGCGCGGCGGTTTGCGCAGCTTGTTCGCCACGGCACAGGGCGGTGACCGCGTTGGCCAGTGCGATTTTGGCATTGTTGATGTCGCTGCCGGTGAGCGATTCGAGGTTGGTGATTTCACCCAAGGGCAGGTCGGTGAACAGGCGCAGGAATCTGCCGACATCGCGGTCATCGACATTGCGCCAATATTGCCAGAAATCATAGGTGGGAAGCTGAGCCTCATTCAGCCACACCGCTCCGGCGGCGGTTTTGCCCATTTTGGCACCATCGGCGGTGGTCAGCAAAGGGGTGGTCAGGCCGAAAAGTTCGTGGCCATCCATCCGGCGGCCCAGTTCGATACCATTGATAATATTGCCCCATTGATCGGAGCCGCCCATTTGCAAACGGCAGCCGTGATCTTGGGCAAGGGTGCGAAAATCATAGGCTTGGAGGATCATATAGTTGAATTCGAGGAAGGTCAGCGGCTGTTCCCGATCAAGCCGTAGGCGCACCGAATCAAAGGTTAGCATCCGGTTGAGGGTGAAATGCGGGCCAACATCGCGCAGCAGGTCGATATAGGACAGCTGGCTAAGCCATGTGTCATTATCAACTATGATCGCGTCAGTCGGGCCATCGCCAAAAGTGATGTAGCGTTCAAACACCGTGCGGATTGAGGCGATATTGGCGGCAATAACGGCGGAGGTCAGCAGCTTGCGGCTTTCATCCTTGCCCGAAGGATCGCCGACTTTGGTGGTGCCGCCGCCCATGACGACGATGGGTTTATGCCCCGTCTGTTGCAGGTGACGCAGCATCATAATTTGCACGAGGCTGCCGATATGCAGCGATGGCGCGGTGGCATCAAAGCCGATATAGGCGGGGATGATCTGTTTTTGCGCCAGATTGTCCAGCCCCGCTGCATCGGTCAGCTGATGGATATAGCCACGGGTGGATAGGGTGCGGAGCAGGGAAGATTGATAAGTGGTCATGGTGGTGGGCGCTTAGCATATAGTGATTTCGAGTGAAATGGCACATTTCACGGCTCGGAAATCGCGGCATTATAATGAGTGATTTCGAGTGAAATGGCACATTTCACGGCTTGGAAATCGCGGTGAATGAAGAGGAAATGGAATTGGGAACGGTTGAGCTGATTTGTCATCCAGATACACCGGCAAGCATGGTGGAGTCTGTCGCGGTAAGCTGGGAGCGGCGAAAGGGGCAATTGTGGCTAAGGTATCATGCGGAATTGCGGTTGGAAAATCTGGCATTGCCCGAACCGGCGGTTGCAGGGCGGGCGGATGGATTGTGGCAGACAACGTGTTTTGAGGTGTTTTTGCGGGGTGTTGAGGGCGAATCATATTGCGAGTATAATTTTTCACCTTCTTCGCAATGGGCCGCTTATTCATTTGAAAATTATCGGATGGGGATGGGCGAGTTGGTTGTGGATCAGGGGCTTGAGATATTGTTAGATGCCAGCGAGGGGCATTTTGCGATGGAGGTGGTGGTGGTAATGCCTTCTATCAATTCGAATATGGCTTTTGGTGATAGTCCCCACCCCAACCCCTCCCCTAAAGGGGAGGGACTTTTATGTGGGGCTGGCCCTAAAGGGGAGGGGCTTTTTGAAGCGGGCCTCTCCGCCATTATCGAAGAGCTGGATGGCACCAAGTCTTATTGGGCATTGGCCCATCCACCCGGAAAGCCCGATTTTCATCATGCCGATTGCTTTGCCCTGCGACTTGCGGCAGCGGGGGCTGTATGAGTGTATCATCGGTAAAATTTGGGATTGATCGTCTGCTGGCCGAGCCGGAATTGCGTGCGCCTTTGGTCGGTAAGCGGGTGGCTTTGGTGGCGCATCCGGCTTCGGTCACGGCGGATTTGCAGCATTCTTTGGATGCGTTGATCGCGGCGGGGGTGCAGATCACCGCCGCATTTGGCCCGCAGCATGGGCTGAAGGGCGACAAGCAGGATAATATGGTGGAAACGGCGGATGAGCGGGATCCGCGTTACGCCATTCCGATTTTCAGCCTCTATGGCGAAGTCCGCCGCCCGACACCGGAAATGATGGCAACGGCGGATGTGTTTCTGTTTGATCTGCAAGATTTGGGCTGTCGGATTTATACATTTGTGACGACGCTGCTCTATTTGCTGGAGGCGGCGGCGGCAGCAGGAAAAGCGGTCTGGGTGTTGGATCGGCCCAATCCGGCGGGGCGACCGGTTGAGGGGACTTTGTTGCGGGCGGGGCAGGAAAGTTTTGTTGGTGCGGGGCCGATGCCGATGCGCCATGGGCTGACGATGGGCGAAATGGGCCATTGGTTCATCCGGCATTTTGACCTGGATGTCGATTATCATGTCGTGGAAATGGCGGGATGGAAGCCCGATGCCGCACCTGATTTGGGTTGGCCACAGGATCGGATATGGATCAACCCCAGCCCCAATGCCGCCAATATCAATATGGCGCGGGCCTATGCCGGAACGGTGATGCTGGAGGGCACCACTTTGAGCGAGGGGCGCGGCACGACCCGGCCATTGGAAGTGTTATTTGGTGCGCCCGATGTCGATGCAGCAGCGGTGTTGGCGGAAATGCAGGCATTTGCCCCCGAATGGCTGGCGGGGGCGGCGCTGCGGCCATGCTGGTTTGAGCCGACATTTCACAAACATGCCGGCAAATTGTGCTGTGGATTGATGATCCATGCCGAGGGCGGGTTCTACACCCATGCGGCGTTTCGCCCGTGGCGGATGCAGGCTTTGGCGTTCAAGGCCATTCGGCGGCTCTATCCCGATTATCCATTGTGGCGCGATTTTCCTTATGAATATGCCTTTGGCCGCTTGGCGATTGATGTGATTAATGGCGGGCCAAGTTTGCGCGAATGGGTCGATGATGCGGCGGCGCTGGCGGGGGATTTAGACGCGATGGCGACAGCGGATGAGCAGCAATGGCGCAAGGAGATTGGCCAACATCTGATTTATAAGTGATTTTACGTGTTAAGAATTTACCAGCCCAAATGTTCAAATTGGGACAGATGCCAGAAGCGGCGCGCAAATATGGTTACTGCGGTTGAGACAGCGTGATTTGTGGCAGATACCAGTTGCATCGAACAACAGATGGAATTGGATTATGACGAATTGCAACAATTGCGGATGCACGGACAGCAAGCCAATCTTTGCCTTTAAAGGGTATCAGCTGGTGACATGCCAGAACTGTGCGCTGACCTATGTCAGCAATCCACCCGATGAAGCGGCGCTGGACAAGCTCTATTCGAATGATGCCAATGATTATCATGCCGATTTGCTGGATCCCGCCAGTTTTCAATATCGACGGATCGCGCGGATTACCCGCAACCATATGAATTTCATCGGCAAAGTGGCAAATGGCGGGCGTCTGGTCGATGTCGGCTGTTCGACGGGGCAATTTCTGGGCATGGCCGCCAGCATGGGGTTTGACGCCAGCGGGATTGAATTGTCGCAGCGCAGCGCCGATTTTGCCCGCCAACAGACCGGATTGAGCATCGAACGCGGGCGGATTCATGACACGGCATTGACGGCGGAAAGCGTCGATATGCTGACCATGTTTGATGTGATTGAACACGTCACTGACCCCAGCAGCGATATTGCGGCGGCGTATAATTTGCTGAAGCCCGGCGGCTGGCTGGTGCTGTCCACGCCGAATATTGACGGGCTGTTCCCGCGTGCGTCCTATCCTTTGGCCGATGCTTTGGGCTATTGGCCGCATCCCGAACCTCCACATCATTTGTTTCAATTTTCGGTGAAAACTTTGACCGCGATGCTGGAAAAAAGCGGGTTTGAGCCGGGGCCGGTGCATCATTTGAACATTGATCTGGCCTATAGTTTCGGCTCGGCTTCGACGCTGATCCGGATGCCGAAACGTCTGGCCTATGCGGCGGTGTTTGCCCCGCTGGCGAAATTGGGGCCGATGATCGGACAGGGCGATTGGTTTTATATGGCGGCGCGTAAACCGATGGCGGGAGCGGGGGCGATGGCGGCTTAAGATGGAGATTCGTGCCGCTTGTGTGGCGCGGTGATCGGTGTATCCTTGGAATACAGTGCCGAGTCTTTTGGCTTGGAGCGCGGAAGAGAAGGATTGCTGATGAGAAATCTGGCTATGGGTTTGGCGCTGGGGCTTGCTGCGGTTTCGCTGGCTGGCTGTAAAAAGGAAGGCGAGTTTACCGAAGCAGATGCTGCCACTTGGGCGGATGCCACACAGGCGGCGTGGGTGTCGATGGATCTGGCCAAAATCGAGGCGGTTTATGCCCATGATTTGGTGGGCTTTGATCCAGGAGCCGCGCCTTTGGCCAAAGATTGGGCGACCTGGCACAAGTTGAATGGCGGGTTCGCGGCGATGAAATTCAACGCCATGACCGTGGCTGATCGCAAAATTCAAATTTTGAGCCATCGGGTTTTTGTGGTTTCGGGCACCGCGACCCTGACCAGCAAAGACGGGCCGATGAAACTGGCCAAGGATCGCTTTACCGATGTCTATCAGATGCAAAAAGACGGCAAGTGGCTGATTGTGAACGAGCATGTGTCATTTGTGCCGGAAGCGACCAAGGGGTGAGTAATTTCGCCCGATGAGCCGCTGCGTAGCGTCTTTTGTTGACTGGATACCAAACGGGTGATGGATTGCTTCGCTTCGCTTCGCTCGCAATGACGGATTAATTAAATGTCATTGCACATCAATGCTTTTTCCGCGTTAATTCGCGCATCGCATCGTCCAACCCGCCCAACGTCAGCGGGAACATTGAGCCGCCCATCACTTGTTTGATTAATGTGGTGCTTTGCGAATAACTCCATTGGTTTTCGGGGGTAGGGTTGATCCAGACGGTGGCGGGGTAGGTGTTGGTGATGCGTTGCAGCCAGACTGCGCCGGATTCGGGATTGAAATGTTCGACCGAGCCGCCGGGATGGCTGACTTCATAGGGGCTCATCGCGGCATCGCCGACGAAAATCACTTTGTAATCATGGCCAAATTTGTGGAGAATGTCCCATGTATCGGTGCGCTCGGTGCGGCGGCGGGCGTTGTTTTTCCACACGCCTTCGTAGAGGCAATTGTGGAAATAGAAGAATTCGAGGTTTTTGAATTCAGCATTGGCGGCGCTGAACAGCTCTTCGACCAGTTTGATATGCGGATCCATAGAACCGCCAACATCAAGGAATAACAACACTTTAACCGCATTGCGGCGTTCGGCACGCATCTGGATGTCCAGAAATCCTTGGCGAGCGGTGCCGCGAATGGTGGCGTCAAGGTCCAGTTCCTCTGCCGCGCCTTCACGGGCGAAACGGCGCAAACGGCGCAGGGCAATTTTGATGTTGCGGGTGCCCAGTTCGCGGGTGTTGTCGAGGTTTTTGAAGTCGCGCTGTTCCCAAACTTTGATCGCACGGCCATGTTTGCTCTGGCCGCCGATACGGATGCCTTCGGGATTATAGCCCGAATTGCCATAGGGCGAGGTGCCATTGGCCCCGATCCATTTGTTGCCACCATTATGGCGTTTTTCTTGTTCCTCAAGACGTTTTTTCAGCGTCTCCATAATCTCATCCCAGCTGCCCAGCGCCTTGATTTTTTCCATTTCTTCTTCGGAAAAATAACGTTCAGCGATGGCTTTGAGCCAATCTTCGGGGATGTCGACGGGCGCTTGGCCGTAATTGGATAGGATGCCCTTGAACACTTTGGCGAAAACCTGATCGAAGCGGTCGAGCAGCCCTTCGTCTTTGACGAATGTGGTGCGGGCGAGGTAGTAGAAGGCCTCAGGCGTGCTCTCGATCACCTGTTTGTCGAGGGCTTCGAGCAGGGTGAGGTGTTCTTTGAGGCTGGCGGAAATACCGGCCACGCGGAGTTCGTCGATGAAATTGTGGAACATGGGGATTTTTGCTCGTAAGTCTCTTGATGAAAATATATAGGATTTGTGGTAGAGGATAGCGATGAAAGTGCAATCGACCATTGAACGGCTGAAGGCGATGCAGGGCGAATTATCCACTTCGGGGATTGCCGCGCTGTATCTGTTTGGCTCATTTGCGCGGGGCGATATGCGCGATGATTCGGATATTGATCTGGCATTTGAGGTTAAACAAGGTAGCAAATTCAATCTGTTCGATCAGGCTAGCTTGCAAGTGATGCTGTCGGAGCGGCTTGGCCGTCATGTGGATTTTCTGGAACGCCATTCGATTCATCCCGACTTGAAACCCAGAATTGAGCGCGATTTGGTGCGGGTGTTTTGAAGGACGAGGAGCGAGATTGGTTTCATCTGCGGCAAATGCTGCGTTTTATCGCGCATATTGAACGGCGGTTGGCGGGGTGGGACGAGGCGGCATTTCACGCGGATCGTGATGAATTGATCTAACTGCCTATCGGTTTCAAATGATGGGTGAGGCGGCGCGCAGGCTTTCGGCCAGCCTTAAGGAGCGGCATCCCAGCATGGATTGGTCACGAATTATCGGGATGCGCAATATCATTGCCCATAATTATGAGGGTATCGCCAGCAACGTGATGTGGCAAGCGACCAAGGATGAATTTGGCGCGTTAAGGCAAGTTTGTCGGGATGAACTGGCGGCGATGGGCGAGAGTGAGCCGGAGAGTTAGGTCAAATTTTTTCTCTAGGCCTATGCAAAGCGGCGACCAGAATGAAGGAAATATACATTAGCAAATACCATGCGCCCAGTTTTTCCGGAGCAACCAGCGCCCAACCATGCGATTGGTTTGGGTAAATCCACGCCCGTGAAAAAGTGGATATGTTCTCGGCAAACCATATGAAAGCCGCGACAAGGAAAAATCCAAGCAACATTGGCATCCAACGATCAGAGTTTAAGACCCGAAACCAAACACGGGTGCGCCAGAAAAGAAGCGCCATCATTGAAAAAAGTAGGACGCGAATATCTGGGAACCAGTGGTGTGCAAAAAAATTGATATAGATGGCAAATGCCAATATTCTGGTGGCCCAAATATTTGGAAAGTGGCTGAAACGGAAATCAAAAATTCGCCATATACGGGCAATATAACTGCCAACAGCGGCATACATAAATCCAGAAAACAGTGGCACTCCGGCGATACGCAACAAATTTCCCTCTGGATATTGCCACGATCCGGTGCTGGTTTTAAAGAGTTCCATCACCGTGCCGACAATATGGAATATCAGGATAATTTTGGCCTCTGACCAAGTTTCCAGCCGCAGTAAAATCATGCCCAACTGAATTATGATGGCGGCTAGGGTCAGAAAATCATAGCGAGCTAGCGATGCATCTTTGGGGTAGAAAAGATGCGTCCCCAACAATAAAGCCAGCATCAAGCCACCAAACAGGCAAGCCCACCCCTGTTTGAAGCCGAATAACAAAAATTCATAGAGATAGGCGCGCCAACGGGTTCTGGGCTGATAAGTCTCAAGCCGCGTTCGTAGTGCCGCAAATCGTGATTCGTGTATCACCCATTCCTTCTCGCCATAAACGCCAATCGCTCAAACAACATAATATCCTGCTCATTCTTCAACAAAGCCCCATGTAACGGCGGAATCGCTTTGGTCGGGTCTTTGTTTTGCAGCACATCCAGCGGCATGTCTTCGTTCAGCAGCAGTTTGAGCCAATCGAGCAGCTCGCTGGTGCTGGGCTTTTTCTTCAA
>JBEAOQ010000031.1:0-2775 GCA_041164845.1 Pseudomonadota bacterium
TTGATACAAGGCAAAATCGGGGCTTGTGCAGGTCCGTAAAAATGGTAAGGTATCGCATAATAATCTAGATTACGCTTTGGCTTGACGATAGGGGATTATGATGGCGAACCGGTTTTTTCACGCGGTCCTGGGCTGTTCCGCACTGGCACTCATGAACGGCGGGGCCTGGGCGCAATCCGCACCACCAGCCGATGCCACTGATGATGCCGGTCTTTCTGACATTATCGTGACGGCCCAGCGCCGGAATGAGAATCTGCAAGATGTGCCAATTGCGGTCACCTCTGTTTCAGCAACGGTGGCAGAAAAGCTTGGCGTCAATGACCTCCAGACCCTGCCACAGCTGGTGCCCGGTTTTACCTTTCAGCGCCAGGCGAGCGGATCAACGCCGTTCATTCGCGGTGTCGGATCAACATCCTCTTTCGTCGGGAATGAACCCTCGGTCGCGATTTTTGTTGATGATGTCTATGTTCCCACCGGCAATGCGGCGGTGTTTGAATTCAACACTATCGAAAATGTCGAAGTGCTCAAAGGGCCGCAAGGCACGCTTTTCGGGCGTAACGCCACCGGGGGCGTGATCCATGTTCATACCCGCACGCCCAGCAAAACACCGACAATGGATTTCAATGTCAGCTATGGCAATTTTGAAACCGTCAAGGCCCAGGCCTATGTATCGGCCGGGCTGGGCAGCATGGTATCAGCCAGCGTTGCGGCATTTTACACCAACCAGGGAAAAGGCTGGGGTCGCAACATCACGACAGGCCGCCCGGTTCAGACCAACAACAGCTGGGGCATTCAGGGAAAACTGCTGTTCCAGCTTGGCGAATCGACTGAATTTCTTTTGAACGGAACCCACGCCAATCGCCGCTCTGATCAAGGTTTTGCGACTCAGCAGGTTCAGGGATTCCGGGGCTTGGGCGGGTTTAATCCGGTGACGGCGGGCGCTGGTTTTTACGATTCAACCACGACCCGCGATCAATATGCGGACACCGATTTTACCCAGGTGAGCGGCAAGTTGACCACTGATCTGGGCTTTGCAAAACTGGTCAGCATCACCGGCTATAGCCGGACAAAAACATTTTTTGACATTGATCTCGACCGGATTCCAACTGACATTTTGGGCGGCGTTGTCGATAATAATGCCAGGACCTTTACCCAGGAACTCCAGCTTCTTTCCGGGTCTGACAGCAAACTCAAATGGATCATTGGCGGATTTTACCTGAACGACAACAGCTTTTTCGGGCTGGATGCCAGCGGCCTTGGGGTCAGCGGCCGCTTTCCTGGCGGCTACCACCAATTCGTGCAATCGCGCCAGAAAACCTCGTCAATTTCCGGGTTCGCCCAGGCTTCATACGAACTGGCTTCGGCGCTGACAATCACGGCGGGGCTTCGCTATACGTCGGATAAGCGCACTGAAAGCGAAGGCGGCGCATCGATTGCCTTGCCCAGTGGCTCGGTTTTCACCCTGGCGTCAGGCGCACGGCTGATATCCGGGCCTTTTGGCAGCAGCAAGACCTTCAACGCGGTGACCGGGCGATTGTCGCTGGATTATAAAGTCAATGACGATGTGCTGATTTACGCCGCTTATAATCGTGGATTCAAAAGCGGGGTTTATAATCTTCCGGGCTATAGCGTCTCCAGCTTGCAACCCTTGCCGCCGGTCAATCCAGAAAAACTTGATGCCTATACCGCTGGTTTCAAAAGCGAGTTTTTTGACCACCGGCTGCGGCTCAATGCTGAAGCCTTCTATTATAAATTCAGCAATATTCAGGTGCAAAACAATGTTCCGCCACCCAATGCGGGGACCATCCTGGTCAATGCCGGCAAGGCCACGATCAAGGGATTTGAAATCGACCTCAGCGCCAAGCCAGTCGAGCATCTGACCTTGACCGCCAGCCTGTCCTACCTCGACGGAAAATATACCGAGTTTCTTGGCGGCCCGACCTTTTTTCCAACCGGCGCCAATGCCCCGATCACGACACCTGTGGTGGCAAGCTGCACCTTTGCTTCAACCCAAACCTTTAATGCGGCGGGATATCCGGTTGGTGCCGGCGGCGCGCCGGCAGTGCAGGGATTCTGCAACCTGTCAGGCTCCAAAACGGTCAACACCCCGCCTTTTTCGAGCGCGATATCGCTGCTCTACACGATCCCGACTGGCAGCGGCGATTTCGACATCGCCGCCAGCTGGTCGCACAGCGGCAATTATTTTTCCGAACCGCACAACCTGCCTTTCATCAAGCAGCCCAGCTATAATGTCGTCAATGCCTCGCTCAGCTGGACTGATCCTGACGGCCATTTCAAGATTAAAGTCTGGGCGAATAATCTGACCAAGGAACAGTATTTTTCCTATCTGGCGCTGGGTGGCACAGCAGGCGCAACCGGCTCACCCGCCGCTCCGCGCACCTATGGCGCGACGCTGGGGGTTCACTTCTGATTTTTTCAGGCCGCTCGGGTGTGCGCCGCGCGCCAGTCCGCCTGACGCTTGAGTTCGATCCTGGCAATCGTCTCGCGGTGGACCTCGTCTGCGCCTTCGCCGATCCGCACGGTGCGCTGGTGGGCCCACATCTCGGGGAGCGGCGTATCGGTGCTTAATCCGGTCCCGCCGTGGAACTGCATCGCCCGGTCGAGCACTGCGAGGGCGACCTGGGGGGCAAGTACTTTCAATTGCGCGATATCCCCGCGCACTGCCTTCATGCCTTCGCTCTCCATCCGCTGCGCGGTCTGGAGGATGAAGGCGCGCGCGGCGTCAATCTCTATCCTTGATCGCGCGATTGCATC